>WGNN01000033.1 GCA_016124515.1 bacterium | reverse complement strand
TAGTCAAGCGAGTCATTATCAGGATAGGTATCATATTGATCGGCTACGACCACGTTTTCCGGGTCTGAAATATCAAAAACCACAAGGCCATCATGGTAGTATGATACAAAACACTTATCGCCCAGAATAAAAGGATTGTGGGGAATGCTGCCCAACTGCCATTGACTGCCAAAGGCGCTGATGACTTTATAATCAGTAGAATCGCTGATATCGACCATTTTGAGCGGCATGCCAAATGTTTCGTCGGCCATGGCCATCAGGTTTCCTTCGGCATTGAGCCACGAGCTATGGTTGTAACCTTGGTAAATGTACTTGGGCAGCGAGGTAATAAACTGCAAACCATTGCCCCGGTTGCCGGCATCGTACACAAACAAGCCCGAATAACCGTTGCTGCAATAGGCAATATTGTGCCGCACATACACATCGTGCACATGACTGAAAATCTTATTGCCATCCACTTCAGGTGATTGAAGATGAAAAATAGCATAAGGATCCCGTGGGTTTCGCTCCAAATCGAGCACAGTCATAGGAATGAAACCATATTGCGGATGCAGGTTTGAAGCGAGAAAGGCTTTGTTGTTGGCAATAAAAATATTGTGCGCCCGTCTCGTCCATTTATCTGAATCATAAAAAAGATGTACCGAATCGGGCAGGTAGCTCAAATCAAATATTTGTAAGGACGAGTTGCCTTCGTCGGCCACGCCATAGCAATAATTGCGGTAGGTTTTAAAATCGCGGTGCACACAATTGGTGGCGCGGCCCGCTACCACATCGCGCACCACGGGTTTTTCAGGAAAAGTAACTTCTATAAAATAGGTAGAATCAATGGAACCGAGGATGACGTATTCGCGGCCATTGCCATCTTCCCAACCCCACAAGTCGTTGAATATTTGATCTTTATAGGCAGGAAGGCTGTCATCGGTCCAACGGCCCACGAGGTCAAGCGCAAATGGCTCCTGTGCCTTGAGTTGGGCACCGATACCCATCCATAAAACTATAACCGCGAGGTACTTCACCTACAAAGCAGCGATTACTTCCTTAATAAGACGCGTCATTTTGGGTTCGGCCTTGCTTGCCACTTCTATTACCTCGGCCACGGTAACTTTTGGCAGCGGATGCAGGTAGCCTTCATCAGTAATTACTGAAACCGCCATTACAGGAATTCCGGCGTGTACTGCCACGAGTGCTTCGGGCACGGTTGACATGCCCACCACATCGCCGCCAATAATGCGCAGGTAGCGGTATTCGGCACTTGTTTCAAGGTTGGGGCCGGGCACCACCACATACACTCCTTCGTGTACCTTTATATCTATATCCTGCGCTTTTTGCATGGCAAGGGCTATAAGTTTTCGGTCGTAAGGTTGGCTCATGTCAGGGAAACGCGGGCCAAGTTCATCGTAGTTTTTGCCGCGCAACGGATTGTCGGGCAAAAGGTTAATATGGTCGTTGAGTACCATTAAATCTCCTTTTTTAATGTCGGGATTGAGTGCTCCGCAGGCATTGGAAATAAACAAGGCTTCAATGCCCAAGGCCTTCATTACCCGCACCGGGAAAGTAACTTGTTGCAAGCTGTAGCCTTCGTAGTAGTGAAACCTGCCCTGCATTACCATTACGGCTTTGCCTTCCAAAGTGCCCATAAGCAGGCGGCCACTGTGGCTTTCTACCGTTGAAACCGGAAAATGTGGAATATCGGTGTAACTAATGGTATCGCTCACTTCTATTTCGGCAGCAAGTGCTCCCAAACCGGTTCCTAAAATTATTCCGTATTGTGGTTTTACTGCGGTTTTTGATTGAATGTAGGCAGCGGCTTCCTTTATTTGTTCAAGCATAGTTGGTCTATTATTTTATCGGTTTTTGAATTGAATTCATGGGTTGTGGCCAATTGGATAGGCCAGTAATACAAAGGTAAATGCATCAACAGCTTTTTGGCCTGTTGAGTTTGCAGGCGGGCAGCATCTTTTTCGGTGGTTAGCAATACCGCATCAGGAACTTTCTCTGCGAGCTTTTGGTAGCGCATGACTATGGCTTCTATCTCTTTCTCTGAAAAATTGTGATGGTCTGCAAATTCCATCTTTTCCTTCAATTGCAGCGTTTCTTCAACTTTTTTAAAGAATAATTGGGCGGAGGCAATACCGGTAAATGCCAAGGCTGTTGACACCGACGCCACCGGAAGGTTTTCATTGCCATACACCGAAATCAATTCACTTCCATAGTCCAAACCCACAAAGTCTGCATCGCGGTGGCTGTACTTCTTCTGCTGCGCATTGAAGACGGCATAATCCTGCGCTGCAAGCCCTTGCGGAGACTTGGTAAGCACCACCGCATGTGCATAACGCGCCATGTAAGCGGGTTCGCGCAAATAACCGGAAGGAAACACCCAATCGCGCCAAAACGGAGCCTGATAGGGCGAAAGCAAATAGTAAAAATCGGCTGCAATGCGCAAATGCTGAAATGCATCGTCGAGCACCACCACACTGCATATAGATGATTTTTCAAGAAACTGCAAGCCTTCCTTTCTGTTTTCACAAACCACAACATCCACCTGCGGAAAGCGCTTTTTTACCATCAGCGCTTCATCGCCCACTTGGGTAGCCGTGCTTTGCGGCGAAACTTTTTGCAATCCTTTGGTACTGCGTCCATAGCCGCGACTGAGGTAGGCAACATTTTCGTTGCGAGCCAAAAGCTTTTGGATAAGATACATTGCAAACGGCGTTTTGCCCGAACCACCCATACTCAGGTTGCCCACCACCATTGTTTTGAGTTTGCTTTGGTACCGCTTTTTTATGCCGCTATGGTACATGAAACGCTTGGCTATGGCAAACAAGCCCCAAGGCAGGGCGAGTGGCAACAGCAGCAGTTTCATTTTTTGCATCATGGCACAAATATTCCTTTTTTAGCGTTGCCAAGGGCTCAAAATTTGACTTGGGGTTTGGAGAGGCTGGTTGGTTTGGCTAGCCACTACCCTACCTCACAAACACCTGTTTCCTTACAAACACAGCTTTCTCCGGCGCCTGGTATTCAACCACATACACGCCACGGGGCAAGGTGGTATTTACCTGCACCTTGTTGCCTGCCAATACGCTTCCTGTGGCGCAAACCTGACCTGTAAGGCTGTAAACTGTGTATTTGCCGGCGTTTTCGCAGTTGGTAAACACCAGCGATTTGCCAAGCGTGCTTATTTGGGTCTTTGCCTGCTTCTGCAGGGGCTCCACCGCACTGTAGCCATCAAAACAGCTTCCTTGTCGTTTGCTGTAAAATGCTTTTAGGTTGGCCACGCTGTCAAGCAAGAGCTTAACCGATGCGGTTGGAATGCCTGTATCGCTGCTTTGGGCAAAAACATAGGCCATATTGAAACAAATTCCTGTTCCGGCTTTAAAAGTGCCAATGTCCACGCTTGAGAGTGTTTTTCTTTCGCCCGGTACCGCATCCACCGCGCCTGTGTTTGTAGTGGGATCGCCGTTTACTTCAAAACTCTTGTTGCTCAAATAGCTGTAGATAGATTGTGCCGAAGGATTGGCAACCATATCGTTGCTGAGCAGTTTGTGTCCCGACAGTTCTTTGTTCAACAGCAAACAACCAAAAGCGGGTAGTTGATTGCCATAGCCAAAGTTGCCATCGTCAAAGTCATCGCCATTGTAGCCGTAGCTTATTCCCTTTTTTTCATCGCAGCCGGCCAAATCATCCATTCCATTTCCAATATCAAAATCATTGAGCTGTGCCAGGTAAAAGTCGTGGTAGTCGTTTTGGCTTCGGTTGTAGATGCGGTAGTTTACAAAAACCGTTGACCTGATGGCTTCGGTAGCTTCATTGCCGCTGTAAATGAAGGCCATGCAATGCACTTCGAAACCACCTGCGGGTGTATTGCTGTAGGCTTTGGTACTTGCTTCCGACATGATGAAGTAGGCTGCATAATCGCCCTGAATTTTAGGATAATCGCCCTTTGTAGGTTCGTAAAGGCCATTATTGTCCACATCAACAAAAGGTGCCAGATAAAAAGCCTGCCCCAGCGTAGTATCGCCATGAGCCGGCCAAGTGGCAATATCATCCACCGGATTTTTTGGATCGCGGATGTGATCGGCAATCATTTGGCTGCTAAGCACCCACACCCTGTCGTAGGCTTTGTCGGGTAGGCTGTTGCCCGCGGGCCCGGCAACCACCTCGTATTGGTGACTCTGACGGTAGGTTTGCGCCCACAAAATTTCCTGGTCCTTGTCGTTCAATCCGCCCATCCAAAGGGTGGCCATAAAAATGGGTGAACTGCTGCTACTTGCAGGAACGTGGTAATAAGCCGAGCCAATTTGGTCCCAAAACAAAGATCCCGAGTTGGCAATTCGCGCCGACACCCAATCGTCTTTTAAACTATAGGTGGCAGTTTGCGCATACATCAAATGGCTTGAAAGAAGGAAGATGGCCATCGCCTGAAGTTTCATTTTCATGAGGTACTAATTTATGGTGTAATTAAAAGAGGTGCCTGCCAGAAAAAGGCAATTCAAAACCGCCAAATTGCAATCCATTGCAAGAGATTTGACAACAATTGATTCGGACTATTCGCTTTTTCAGGAAGACACTAATTATTCGTTGATTTTTCAATATTAGTTTTTTTCTAAAAAGTATGCTTCCCCATCTTTTCATTTTGTCTTGCTCCATTTGGATATCGTCCACCATTAAAAGCACCCATTTGTTTCCAATGCGGGTGTATCCATTAGCGTTTATTGTAATTTAATGGTATAAAAAGAAATTTTGCGGCTTGTGCCGGCCACTATAAAATTGGAGAATTACACAGCAAATTCACCATGCCTTGTTCCCGCATTTTGTAACCTTTGTTCTATGAAACTCAAAGAGATTATTGACTTTTTGGAAACAAAGGCGCCGCCTTGCCTGCAAGAGAGTTACGACAACTCAGGCTTGTTGGTAGGCGAGCCCGAGACCGAAGTTGAGAAAGCCCTTATATCGCTTGACTGCACCGAGGCGGTGGTTGACGAAGCCATAGCCAAAGGAGCGCAACTCATTATTTCGCACCACCCGATTGTATTCCGCGGCATCAAAACCTTTACCGGCAAAAACTATGTAGAACGCGTGGTAATGAAAGCCATCCGCCACCAAATTGCGCTGTACGCCATACATACCAACCTTGACAATGTGCCTTGGGGCGTAAACCAAAAAATAGCCGACAAAATAGGATTGCAAAACCTGAAGGCACTTTTGCCCATGAAAGAACAACTGCTCAAGTTGGTGACTTTTGTGCCTAAAGATTACCTTCAATCCGTTTCAAAAGCCCTTTTTGATGCGGGCGCCGGACATATTGGCAACTACGACCAATGCAGTTTCAGCGCCGAAGGATTGGGTACTTTCAGGGCAAATGAACAAGCCTTGCCCTTTGTGGGCACCACCGGCAAGCAGCACCACGAGCCCGAATACCGCCTTGAAGTGGTGTTGCATACCGCCAAAAGGAGAAAAGTAATTGAGGCCCTGCTCAATGCCCATCCTTATGAAGAAGTCGCTTATGATGAATTTCAATTGCAAAACGAACATCCGCAATACGGGGCCGGACTCATTGGCGAATTGCCTACCGCCCTCAGCTACCACGATTTTGTGCAACACTTGAAAACCAATATGGAATTGCAAGTGCTGAAGAGCACCGCCTTTCCGCCAAAAAAAGTTAAAAAAGTGGCGCTGTGTGGTGGCTCAGGTTCGTTTTTGCTTCCAACTGCCATTGCCCGCAAGGCCGATGTTTTTGTGAGTGC
Organism: bacterium; assembly: GCA_016124515.1. Lineage (GTDB taxonomy): Bacteria > Bacteroidota > Bacteroidia > CAILMK01 > JACPUW01 > JACPUW01. Next base: position 39,551 of record WGNN01000033.1, on the reverse strand, counting down.
CGATTTCAAATACCACGAATTTTTCGATGCAGAAAACAAGCTCGCCATTATGGATATTGGTCATTATGAAAGTGAACGATTTACCATAGATTTAATACATGATTGGTTAAGGGAAAAATTTGCTACTTTTGCGCTCCTTAAAACGGAAGTAAACACAAATCCTGTTAATTACCTGTAGTAGATGGAAAACAGCGTTGAAGTAAAACTTAAGCAGCTTTATAAAGTGCAGGCTATCGATTCAAAAATCGATAAGATTCACGCCGTACGTGGTGAATTGCCTATGGAAGTTTCGGACCTTGAAGATGAGATAGAAGGGTTGAACACGAGAGTTGTAAAACTTACCGACGAAATAAGCGCCCTGAATGCGGATATTGATGCAAAGAAACAAGCCATAAAAGACTCTGATTCTTTGATCAAAAAATACGATGCACAGCTTGGCGATGTAAAAAACAACCGCGAATACCTGGCCCTTACCAAGGAGATTGAGCTTCAAAACCTTGAAAAAATGGCCTGCGACAAGAAAATAGTGGAATTTCGTGCCGCTATTGAAGTCAAAAAAGAGCAAATAGAATCGTCAAAAGCCCTGGCCGAAGAAAGGAAAAAAGACCTTGAAGCCAAACGCAAAGAGCTGAACAGCATAACCGGCGAAACCCAAAAAGAAGAGCAAAACCTGGTAGAGCTTCGCAACTCGGTATTGGAACACATTGAAAACCGCCTGGCAAAAGCCTACGAAAAAATACGCACCTCATACAAAAACGGTTTGGCCGTGGTGCCCATTGAAAGAGAATCGTGCGGCGGCTGCTACAGCTTGATTCCACCGCAGCGACAACTCGACATCGGAAACCGCAAGAAAATCATTGTATGCGAACACTGCGGCAGGATTTTGGTTGACGCCGACCTGGCCGAAAATGTGAAGAACGAAGTAAATCAGGAGGTTAACGCCTAATTTGCTTTCCATGCGGGCAGTTGCTGCAATAGTTCTGTTCCTCATGGTTTATCAGGCGCAGGTAAAGGCCATACCACCCACCTGCAAAAAAGCCTACAACTACACCTTTAAAGGAAGCTTTAACAAAAGCAGAAAAATATTGAAAACCGCGCAGGCAACTGACAACAGTCCTTGCGCGGTTTCTTTTTTTCAGGGTTTCAACACCTTTATGCAAGTGGTGTTTGCCGAAGACGAAAGCCTTGACAAAGCCCTGCTCGATAGCCACAGCGTGCTTATTGATGTCATAGAAAAAACGGAAGAATCGGCTTTTAAAAAATACGCGCTGGCGGAGCTCAACATACAACACGGCATGATTGCCCTGCGGCAGGGAAACTATTTTGGCGGCATGTTTGACCTGCGGCGCGCCTACGTGTTGGTAGAAAAAAACCTGCGCGAATACCCTGAGTTTCAACTGAGCAAAAAACCACTATACACCCTGCAAGCCCTGCTGAGCAATGTGCCCGACAAATACAAGGACATAGTAGAGTTTTTTGGTTATAAAACCGACCAGTACCTGGCACTCGAAGAGCTGGATCAATTGCAAAACGCGCTGAAAACCGACACGACTTATGGCTTTTTCAGGCGCGAGGTAGAAATATACCGCGCCGTGCTGATGCACAAACTCACCGACCGCTACGAAGAAGCCTATCAGATAGTAAAGTCGCAAACCAACGACTATGCAAGCAACCCCATATCGTGTTTTATAAGGGGAAAAATGGCACTCGACAGCAAAAAAACCGGTGAAGCCATGGAAGTACTATCGCACTTTGCCGGTGCCGAAAGCCCTTTTTCGTACATCAACTACGATATGGCCAACGCCTGCCTGTATTCCTTAAAAATAGATTGCCTCAAGTATTTCGGCTATTTCATCAAACAAAATCCCGGTAAGGGACTCAAAAACGACACCTACCTGCGCATAGCCTGGTGGTACTACCTGAAAGGCGATACCAAAAATGCCGATAAATGGCTCAAGCTTATTGAAGACCCCGCCCCAGGGAACCGCGAACGCGATAAGGTGGCCATTACCGAAGCGCAAATTCTTAAAAAAACACATCCCAAAATACTCGAAGCCCGACTGGCTTTTGATGGCGGCTACTACGAATACGCCCTGAATCAATTGCAGCAAAACCAACTTGCCATTTTGAAAGATGATTTCAATACCCTGCGCTTTCACTACCAAATGGCGCGGCTGCACCAAGACATGAACCACTACAGCGAAGCCATCGCCTCCTTTAAACTGGTATTGCAGCAACCCTACAACAGCGATGAATACTACCTGCCGGTTTCATGTTTCAACATGGCCGAGATTTATGAAAACAAATTGAAGGATACCGCAAATGCCATCAGCTACTACAAGCGTTGCATCGACTACAAAAACTACCCCTTTGCAAGCAGCTACAAGTACAAAAGTCAGCTGGCCCTTGAGCGGCTGGACAAAAAGGAATAAAATGCGGGTATCAATGCACTATCAGGTGGCAACTTCTTTTTAGCTTTGCTCAAAATCTTAACAAAATCTTTCACCGATGAACTTCGATAAGATAGTAGAATTACTGGGCGATGAGGCTCATAACCTGTTGGACCACAAGTGCGAAACCATTTCAAAAGAACATTTGCACCTGCCCGGCCCCGACTTTGTTGACCGTATTTTTATAGATACCAACCGCAGCAACAAAGTGCTTGGCAACCTGCAGTGGTTGTATTCAACCGGAAGATTGGCCAACACAGGTTATTTGTCTATACTTCCTGTAGATCAAGGAATTGAACACACAGCAGGCGCTTCGTTCAGCCCCAACCCCATGTATTTCGATCCCGAAAATATAGTGAAACTGGCACTTGAAGGTGGCTGCAATGGTGTGGCTTCTACCTTTGGTGTACTGGCTTCTGTATCAAGAAAATATGCTCATAAAATTCCGTTTGTGGTAAAAATAAACCACAACGAATTGATGACTTATCCCAATAAATACGACCAAATAATGTTTGGCACCATAGAAGATGCCTGGAATATGGGCGCCGCTGCCGTGGGTGCCACCATCTACTTTGGTGCACCTGAAAGCAACCGCCAACTTATTGAAGTAGCCGAAGCATTTGAACGTGCACACGAGTTGGGTATGGCCACCATTTTGTGGTGCTACACCCGCAACAATGCCTTTAAAAAAGACGGCGTTGACTACCACACCGCTGCCGACCTTACCGCACAAGCCAACCACTTGGGCGTGACCATACAAGCTGATATTATCAAACAAAAATTGCCCGATTGCAATGGCGGTTTCAAAGCAGTAGGTTTTGGCAAAACCCATCCTAAAATGTACGATGAATTGTCGTCAGACAACCTGATTGACCTTTGTCGCTACCAAGTAGCCAATTGCTACATGGGCCGCGCAGGTCTTATCAACTCAGGTGGCGCATCTACCGGCTCGGCGCAAAACGACTTGGCCGAAGGTGTGATGACTGCCGTGGTAAACAAACGCGCCGGCGGTACCGGACTTATTTTGGGAAGAAAAGCTTTCCAAAAACCCATGCAAGGCGGTGTTGAACTATTGAATGCCATACAAGACGTATATCTGAGCAATGAAGTAACCATTGCCTAGATAGCCCTTGAAAGCTATAAAAGGTTGCTCAACTACGCTTGGGCAACCTATTTTTTTCTATATACTTTTATTGTAAATTAGCCTTAAAACTAAAGATATGAAGTGGTTTAAGAGAGTAAAAGGCGGTATTTTGACCACCACCAACGAAAAGAAGGAAATACCTGACGGCTTGTGGTGGAAATGCCCTGAGTGCAAGGAAAAAGTAACCACCAAAGAGCTGAAGGAAAACCTGAGTGTATGCCCCAAATGCAACCACCACGCTCGTATAGGTTCTACCCAATACTTCGAAATATTGTTTGACAACAACGAGTTTACCGAGCTCGACCCTGATTTGAAACCCGCTGATCCACTGCATTTTGTTGACACCAAGCCCTATCCTGAGCGCGTGGTTTCGGCACAGAAAAAGACCAAGCTCAACGATGCTGCCCGCACGGCTTATGGCAAAATTGATGGCAACATGGCCGTAGTAGCCTGTATGGATTTTGAGTTTATCGGCGGATCGATGGGTTCGGTGGTAGGCGAAAAAATAAGCCGCGCCATTGACCACGCCCTCAAGCACCGCTACCCCATGATTATCATTTCAAAATCGGGTGGCGCACGCATGATGGAGGCAGCCTTCTCATTGATGCAAATGGCCAAAACATCGGCCAAACTTGCCCTGTTGAGCGAGGCACGCATTCCCTATTTCTCTATTCTTACCGACCCAACTACAGGTGGTGTTACCGCCTCGTTTGCCATGCTGGGCGATATAAATATTGCAGAACCCAAAGCACTTATTGGCTTTGCCGGACCAAGGGTTATTAAAGAAACCATCAAGAAAGACCTGCCCGACGGTTTTCAGCGCTCAGAGTTTTTGCTGGAGCACGGACTTGTTGACATTATTGCAGAACGCAAAGACCTGAAAGCTACACTTGCCAACCTGATGGCTACCATGAAGGTAAGTCGCAAGAAGAAGAGCAATAAAAAAGAAGAAGTGGCTTAGCAAACAGCCATTTCTTCCCTTTTCCTACATAGCCGCCAAACCATCGTTTATTACTTCAATAGCCACATCAAGTTCGCTGTAGCTTATATTCAATGGCGGAGAAACCCTTATACTTCTGTCGTTGAACAAAAACCAATCGGTGATAACCCCGCGGGCTATGCAGTGCTTAACCAATTGCGTTACCTGTTCAAAATCAGCGGTTTCTACCGAAAGCAACAGCCCCTTTCCATTCACTTTGGCACCTTTTATTGCTTGTGTGAAGTAAGTGTTCTTTGCTTGCACCTGAGCTATCAATTGGTCGTTTTCCAATTGCTGCGCCATGGCCAAACCGGCAGCACAAGAAACCGGATGGCCGCCAAAAGTGGTAATATGTCCCAATACCGGATTTTCCATCAGTGTTGACATCAGTTCCTTGGATGCAATGAACGCACCCAGCGGCATGCCACCGCCAAGGGCTTTGCCCAATAGCAAAATATCGGGCACCACGGCATAATCTTCAAAAGCACAAAAAGTTCCGGTGCGGCCAAAAGCACATTGTATTTCGTCAAAAATGAGTAAGGCACCATTCTCGGTAGCTTTTTTGCGCAAAGCTTGCAGAAAATCCTTGTTGGCCGGCACTGTACCAGCTTCGCCCTGCACAGGTTCTACTACCACACAAGCGGTTTGTTCGTCAATGGCGTCAAGTGCTTCTATGGAATTGAACGGAATTTGGTAAACCTGCGGCAACAAAGGTCTGAAAGCCGCTTTGAGCCACTCCCCTCCTGCCAAACTCAAAGCCCCCTGTGTGCTGCCGTGGTAGGCATTTACAAATGAAATAAGCTTGGGCCGCCCGGTCACGCGTTTGGCCAATTTCAAGGCGCCTTCGGTAGCTTCCGTACCGGAGTTGGTAAAATACACGTTGTTTAATGCGGGCGGCAATTGGCTCGTAAGCCACTGCGCATAAGCCACTTGCGGACTTTGCACAAACTCGCCGTAAACCATTACATGCAAGTGTTTTTGTACCTGCTCAATAATAGCTTTTTGCACCGATGGGTGGTTGTGGCCAAGTGCACTTACGCTGATGCCTGAAATAAGGTCAAGGTAGCGTTTGCCACTTGTATCGGTAATCCATGAGCCTTGTGCCTCAGCAATTTCGAGCATGAGCGGCAGGTGGTTGGTTTGCGCCAGGTGGTTGAGAAACATGGCCTTTTGCGAGGGAATCTGTTGCATAATTTTAGGCATAAAAAAGCCCTGAAATTTTACCATTCAGGGCTGTAAAAACCAATTTTAAATAGGATTTAAATCATCTTCCAAGTCCACATCCGCGCATTTTTTCGAGCAAGGCGCGTTTGTACATCATTTCGGCACGGTGGATAAGGGCTACTTTCTTTATGGGCAACACCTTTTTGTATTTCTCATAATAGCTTACCAGCAAGTCGGTTTCCTGCTTTTGCAAGTCCATCATTTCGTCAATAAGTTTTTCAAGTTCCTCATCGCTTATGGTGGCAAATGCACCTTCAATCTTGCTTCTTATCTCAAATTCGCGGTTTTTTATTTTGTCCATCTTAGATTCAAACTCATTGAAAAGCGGCCAGAATTTCTCCGCCTCGGCAGGTGTCAGGTTCAGTACATTGGTGTAAATGCCTACTTTAAGGCTTCGTGCAGCTTCTTTGTTGGCTTCCATGGGCGGTTGTGCGATGGCTGCCATACACGAGAAAAAAGTGAGTACCAGAAAAATGGGTGTTTTCATATTATAAATTTAAAAGGTCTTCCAAATGGTTTTCCTGCAAAAGCAACTCTTCGGCTTCGGCGGGGGCGATATATTCTTGTTCGGTAAGTAAAAATTCCATGTCGTAGCTGTCCATTTCATCAATTACCAAGGCTTCATTTTCGGTAAGGCCTGCCATTGGCGGGTAGCTGAGTTGGTCTTTTTGTTGGCTCTTAACTAGCCAAACCAATGCAAGGGCGGCGGCTATGGCAGCAAACAAATAGCCCCACTTTTGGTAGGGTTTGCGGTTTTGGCCGCTAAGCAATTCGTTTTTCAATTCACTTTTGGTACGTTCAAAATAGCCTGTGGGCAAGTCGTTAAAACCCACACCTTCCCTGCTTTTCATTTGAGAAAGCAAAGGGGAAAGTTCTTTCAACTCATCGGCTATATGCTGTTTGTTGTCCATTGTTGCTCTTTTTGACCGCACTTATGGTAGGTGGTTTAATCGTGGTTGGCAAAATATTCCTGAATTTTTTTGGCGGCGTGGTGGTACGATGCCTTCAAAGCCCCCACCGAAGTCTGTAGTAAATCGGCGATTTGCTGGTAGCTGAGTTCCATAAAATAGCGCATTTCAAAAACCTGACGTTGTTTTTCGGGGAGTTGCGCTATGGCTTCCATGAGTTGTGCCATCAGTTTTTCGCCGTCCAAGTTATACGCTGCCGCCAGTTGGTTTTCGGTGGCTTCTTCATGTTCATTGAGCGATTGCATAGCCTGTTTTTTGCGGCTATTAATAAATGAAATGGATTCATTGCTTGCAATTCGGTAGAGCCAGGTGGCCAATTGCGCATCGCCCCTGAAATTGTGGAGTCCACGCCAGACTTTCACCATCACGTTTTGCAGAATATCATCGGCATCGTGGTGGTGGTTTACATACCTGCGGATGTGGGCATAGAGTCGCCGGGCGTAGTGCTCATAGAGCAAATCGAAAGCTTGGTGCTTGCTGCTTTCGCGACTGAATAAAGTGAGTATTTTGTGATCTAGTTCATTGCCATGCATGCTCAGGCCTTCTTGCGGGCCACGGCTTTTAGAGCTGCATCAACTATATCGGGTGTATCCAGGTGGTATTTTTTCATGAGTTCGTCGGGTGTTCCGCTTTCGCCAAAGGTGTCGTTTACAGCAACAAACTCTTGCGGTGCCGGATGGTATTGTGCCAACACAGCTGATATACTTTCACCTAAACCTCCGTTTTTCTGATGTTCTTCGGCAGTAACCACGCATTTTGTTTTACGTACTGATGCTAAGACCGCCTCGGTGTCCAAAGGTTTAATGGTGTGAATATTTATTATTTCGGCACTGATGCCTTTTTCTTCAAGCACGTAGGCTGCCTCAATGGCTTTGGCTACCAAATGTCCGGTGGCAATAATGGAAACATCGGTTCCTACAGTTAGTTGCAACGCCTTTCCAATTACAAACTCGTCGGTTGCTGAGGTAAAATTGGGTACTGAAGGTCGGCCAAACCTAAGGTAAACCGGCGATGGATAATCGGCAATAGCCATAGTGGCCAAGCGGGTTTGGTTGAAGTCGCATGGGTTGATAACGGTCATGTTGGGCAGGGCTTTCATCATGGCGATATCTTCCAGTATTTGGTGTGTGGCACCGTCTTCGCCCAAGGTGAGTCCGGCGTGTGAAGCGCATATTTTCACATTTTTGCCGGCATAGGCTATTGATTGGCGTATTTGGTCAAACACGCGTCCGGTAGAGAAATTGGCAAAAGTGCCGGTGTATGGAATGTAGCCCCCAATGGTGAGTCCGGCAGCGGTACCTATCATGTTGGCTTCAGCCACGCCGCATTGAAAAAATCGTTCAGGAAACTCCTTGATAAAGGCATCCATTTTTAAAGAACCTATCAGGTCGGCACAGAGCGCCACCACTTTGTCGTTGTTTTTTCCGGCTTCTAAAAGTCCTTGACCAAAACCATCTCTTGTGGCTTTCTTCTGGCTGAAATCAAATTTTTGCATGGGTTCTTTAGATTGTTATTTTAACTACACCATTACTTTTTATGGTAAAATCCTTGGTTTTGGTGTAGAGTGTTTTTGTGAGTCGGCTGGGCCTTACCACGTAGCGGTATTGCCCGGGTTGCAGGTAATAAAAATCTCTTCTTTTGTCGTCGGTTATATTTACTACCAGCTCAAGTTTTCCATTTTTTATTTCATAGATTCCACCTACGTAGCCGCCATTGTAGTCGGCAACCAACTGTCCGGGTGCTTCAACCACCACTGTTTCGGTAGCTTTTGAACTTATTTGCACGTTTTCAATGCGCGTTCGCGGAAGCGTGAGTACTTCAAGGTCGTAGTTTCCTTCCAGGTATTTTACCTTGCTGTTAATGTCTTGCACGTTCACAATTTTGCCCGTTTTATGGTCGCTCACCACACATTTCAGGTCTTTGTAATACATGCTTCCATCCATTTTGAGAAAAAGATAACCCTGTGGCGCTTTGATGTTGATCACATTGTTTTGCCCGGGTTTCAGCTCAATGTTGTTTTTGACAATGGGCGGAATGGTATGCACTTTTAATGAGTAAATAGGCGAGGCATCGATGATAAACCGATCGGGGCTTTTGTCTTCACTCAAGGTATGTTCCAGGTTGTACCAAACCATTCCGGTATAGAAATCGGCAAACGACATGGTGACATCAGTTTCGGTGGCATTGCCGTTGTGGTCGAGCAGGTTTACCTGAACAGTGGTATTATCAAGCACATTTGAAACCACCACTTTCATGATGTTTTTGAGACTTTCTTCATTGTCGGCATTGAAAAAGCGGCCCAAACAATCGAATTTGCTCGTGAGGGAGGCGTCTATTCCGAGACCGATAACGAAAGGTTTCAACACCACGTGGTTTTCTTGCAATGCGCGCGACACCGCACATGGATCGCCGCCACATTCTTCTATGCCATCGGTGATGAGGATGATGATGTTTTTGGCATCGTCGTTTTTAGGAAAGTCGTAAGCGGCTTGCTCCAAGCTGTAAGCAATGGGCGTTATTCCCTTGGGTTTAATGCCCATGAGCACGCTTTTGATGGTGCCGGCATTTGATGACCTGAAGGGCACTTCAAGTTTGGTGTCTTTACAATCACGGGGGTATTGGTGGCCGTACACACGCAGCGCAAGGCTCACGTTGGGCAACTGATCGAGGCTGTCAACCAAATTGCTGAGAACTTTTTTAGCCGATTCTATTTTGAGCTTGCCCTGCCATTTGCCAAACATGGAGCCCGAAGCATCAAACACAAAAAGTATCTGATACTTTGAAGGAGCAGCTTGCGCTTTTGCCTGCGGTTTCAATGCAAGACCCAGCAACAATACCATCCATATTTTAACAAAGAGCTTCACGGTCAGCTTTTATCGTAATTAATAGTCGCCCAGGGTTTCCGGTATTTGCGAAAGCGCACGTGCAAGTTGCTCATCGTTGGGTGCTTTGCCGTGCCAGTTGTGGTCGTCTTCCATAAAATCAACACCATAACCCATTTTGGTTTTCAAAATAAGGGCTATGGGTTTGCCATTGCCCAAGCGGCTTTTGGCATAGTTGAGTGCCCCATCAATTTCGCCCAGCGAATTACCATCTTCCACCACGGTGGTTTCCCAACCAAAGGCTTCTATTTTGGCTTGCAGGTTGCCCAACGACATTACATCGGACACATTGCCATCAATTTGCTTGTTGTTGAAATCGATAGCTGCTATGAGGTTGTCTATTTTTTGGTGGGCGGCAAACATAAATGCCTCCCAGTTTTGGCCTTCCTGCAGCTCGCCGTCGCCATGCAGGGTAAATACCGTTTGCGGGTCGTGGTTTAGTTTTTTGGCCAAAGCAGCACCGCATGCTACACTAAGGCCCTGCCCCAGCGAACCCGAAGCCATGCGCACACCCGGCAAATGCTCGTGTGTGGCGGGGTGACCTTGCAGGCGGGAATTCAGTTTTCTGAAGGTATTGAGCTCATCAACCGGAAAGTAGCCGCTGCGTGCCAAAACACTGTAAAATACCGGCGAAATATGGCCATTGGACAAGAAGAAGATGTCTTCGTTTTTGCCATCCATTGAAAAGGCCGTTTGGTGTTTCATGTGCTTAAAATAAAGCGAAACCATGTACTCGGTACAGCCCATAGAGCCACCCGGATGACCTGAATTTACCCGGTGGGTCATTCTTAGTATGTCTCTTCTTACCTGATGGCAGAGTTTTTCAAGTTCGGTGTAGTTCAATATTTTGGCTATTAAATGGTCATTATATCCTTCTCTTTTTGATCAAAGAGCTCTTCAATTCTTTTGGTAAACTCGTTGGTGAAATTCTGTATTTCAGCTTCCACATCTTTTCCAATGTCTTCGCTCAGGCCGTCTTTCACCAGTTTTTTCACGCCTTCGTTGGCTTCCTTGCGGGCATTTCTAATAGATACCTTGGCAATTTCCATTTCTGATTTTGCCATTTTCACCAATTGTTGTCTGCGCTCTTCGGTAAGTGGCGGAATGGAAATGCGGATAACGGTACCATCGTTCATAGGATTGAACCCCAGGTTGCTGTTGATAATGGCGCGTTCAATATTGCCCATTACGCCGCGATCGAAAGGTTGAATAGAAATGGTGCGGGCATCAGGTGCATTTACCGTGGCAACCGCATTGAGTGCTGTGGTGGTGCCATAGGCTTCTACCATTACACCGGTCAACATATCGGGGTTTGCTTTTCCTGCACGAATTTTTTGCAATCCGGATTTGAAGTGATCAATAGCATTTTGCATTTGCTCACGGGCTTCCATTTCAAGTAATTCTACCTCTTCTTCCATCGTTTACATATTTAAAATAAGTGGCGGCAAAAATAAGCCAAGTGAAACAAGGCCTTTATTCGCCTACTAAATTGTTTTCCACCAGCTTCAAAAACATGTGGTCAATAATCTTTTTCTTTCGGTAATAGGGCCTTATGATGTCTATATACTTTCTAATGAGCACTTTGGTGGCCATATAGTTGGCATAGCTGCGTTTTCTGAAATCGGCAATTCGGGTCTGTGCTTCTTCCAGTTCTTCGCCGCTTTTGGTGCGCAGTGTTTCGCGCAGTTCGTTCAATTCCTTTTGCAATTCCTGGTTTTCAAATACCAGCGCATCATAGGCATTCACATATTCTATAAATACATTGAGTGCACTTCGGTACACGTTATAGGCCAGCGCCACTTGGTCGCCGCGTGCCGAAAGAGCCGGAAAAACGGAATCGATCACATACAACTTGGCACGCATGGTGTCTATGCGTTTTTGAATGGTGTCTTTGTCAAGCGCCATATTTTCGTTGGCATGTCTGAGCATAATGGCTATGGTGTCCAATTTTTTGGCATAGTCATTGGTATTGCCGCTTGCGCCACAGCCATACATAGCCGCAATACTTGATACAAAAACTACAGCAGCAACGAGCATTCTCATCAGACAAAGGTGTTTTAAAAGTGGCTGCAAATTTGGGCTTTTCCCCGCAAAAAACGGTTCTCCTTTGTTTAAAGGCATTTACAGCTAATTTCAAGTTTTTTTAATTAACAGTTTGGAAATAATTGGAAACACCATTTACATTTGCACCGCGATTGGCCCATGGTGTAACTGGCAACACGTCTGATTTTGGTTCAGAAGAGTCTAGGTTCGAGCCCTAGTGGGCCAACTCCAATCCCATCTTACAACTTAAAAAGCAGGAATTTTTATGCCGTCAAGATTCAATCCCATCAAAATTTTTTCAGGTGGGAGCAGCAAGTATTTGGCCGAACAAATAGCCGGCAAGTATGGAATAGACTTGGGCGAAACAGTTGTTAACCAGTTCAGTGATGGCGAGTTTCAACCTGAAATTCAGGAAACAGTGCGCGGATGTGATGTATTTTTCATCCAATCATTGGTGCCACCTGCCGACAACCTGCTTGAACTCCTCCTGCTTATTGATGCTGCCAAAAGAGCTTCGGCGCATTACATTACTGCGGTAATCCCCTACTTTGGCTACGCACGCCAAGACCGCAAAGACAAACCACGCGTTCCTATTTCAGCCAAATTGATAGCCAACCTGCTGCACGCCGCCGGAGTAAGCCGTGTGATGACCATGGATTTGCACGCCCCACAGATTCAGGGGTTCTTCGATATTCCTGTTGACCACCTCGATTCGTCCACCATTTTTATACCTTATATACGTTCGCTCAATTTGGAAAACCCCGTGATTGGTGCACCCGACATGGGTGGTTCAAAAAGAGCCCGCTACTTTGCCAACCCGCTGCAGGCCGATTTGGTTATTTGCGACAAACACCGCAAAAGAGCCAATCAGGTAGAAGAAATGCATTTGATAGGCGATGTAGAAAACCGACATGTAATAATAGTGGACGACATGATAGACACCGGCGGAACCATTGTGAAGGCTGCCGAGATGATGATAGAAAAAGGTGCCAAATCGGTTCGTGCATTTTGTACCCACCCCGTACTATCGGGCAATGCCCACGAACGCATAGCCAATTCGGTACTTGAAGAATTGGTGGTTTGCGATACCATTCCCCTTAAAGAAAAGAATCCGAAGATACATGTATTGGGCGTTGCAGATTTGTTTGCGCGCGCCATTCACAATGTTTACGAATACAGTTCTATAAGTTCTTTGTTCGATGTAAAAGAAGATTAAATTTTCACACATCCGGAATTAAAGAAAAGTATATCTTTGCACTTCTTTTTAAAAAAGCACTGATGAAAGAAGCCAAATTATTTGGAGTTAAGCGAGAAGATTTAGGAAAAGGCGCTTCTGGAAGAATGAGAAAGGAAGGTGTAATTCCTTGTATTATAACACGTAAGGAAGGCAACATTAACTTCAGCTCCTTTATCAACGACTTCAACCCAATCGTTTTTACCCCTGACACATACTTGGTAAATATTGAAGTGGATGGAAGCGTTTATAAGACCATTATAAAGGAAGTTCAATTCAATCCCCTGTCAGACGAAGTACAGCACGTGGATTTTCTTGAAGTATCTGAAGAGCAACCTGTAACATGCGAGCTTCCTATTGAAGTTACCGGCGTATCGCCTGGCGTACTTGCCGGTGGTAAACTGGTTACCAAAATTCGCAAACTCAAAGTGAAAGGCAACTTGTCGCAGCTTCCTGAAAGAATTCCCGTAAACATTTCGGGCCTTTCATTGGGCAAAAGCGTACGTGTGAAAAACGTAGCTGTTGACGGAATTGAAATCCTGAACTCGCCCAACCTGCCTATTGCTACTGTAGAAATACCAAGAGCACTCAAGAGCCAAAAGGCACAATAATACCGCATGAAATTCCTTATTGCCGGTTTAGGCAATATTGGTCCACAATACACACGAACCCGACACAACGTCGGGTTCATGGTTTTAGACCACCTTGCCAAAGAACACCAACAGGTATTTGCCGATGAACGCTACGGCGCTGTTAGCCGGTTCAGGCTCAAAAACAAACAAGTGGTATTGCTAAAACCCAATACCTTTATGAACCTGAGTGGCAAAGCGGTAAAATATTGGCTGCAACAAGAGCAAATTCCCGTAGAACAATTGTTGGTGATAACCGACGATTTGGCGCTAAATGAAGGCATCATCAGGCTAAAGGGCAAAGGCTCTGATGGTGGGCACAACGGCTTGAAAAACATTCAGGAACTGCTGCAAACCACGCAATATGCCCGCCTGAGGTTTGGCATTGGAAATGAATTTTCAAAAGGCCGACAAATAGACTATGTGCTGGGTGAGTGGAATGAAAAAGAGCTGGTGGACTTACAGATTTGCATTGACTTTGCGGCCCGTGCCACGGCTTCCTTTGTACTTGAAGGCTTGGCCAATGCTATGAATCAATTCAACAACAAAGATCCGAGAGAGATTTGATGTGGTGATGTGCTGATTTGCTAATGTGCTGATGTGGTGATTTGGGAATTTGAAGATTTGAAGATTTGAAAATTGACCCCGCTCCGAAAAGTCACTTTGAGCAAAAAAAGATGCGATTTAAATGAATTGAAGGGGGTGGAAATGGTGTTTTTTAAGTTTTCGGAGTAGGCTCAAAATTGGTTGGATCACTTTCTCGCTTCGCGAGTTGAATGACTGCGTTCTTTAGTTTTTAACCACAAAGCACACAAAGTACGCTCGAAGTTTGCCATGATTTTTTGATTTGATGATTTACTAATGAAGGAATCACTGGGCTCACCTTGCGAGTTCAAAAACATCAACAAACCCCTCCGTCATTGCGGACTTGATCCGCAATCCTTTGAGTTATAATACGAAATAATTAGCTTGTTCATCACCCATCACTTATCACCTATCACCCATTATTTCTGGAGTGCATGTAGACATTCATCCCATTGGACTTTGGACAACGGACCACGATTACAGCCCAAGCCCCTCTCAGGTTCAGGCAGACTTTAAACCCGCCCCTTTCAGGTTCGGGCAAGCCTTAAACTTCCCCTCTTTAAACTCAATCACCCGATTTTCAATCGCCCCCATCACCTATCACTTATCACCCATCAACTATGGGTTACAAAACGTCTCCCACGATACTGATTTGCTGCTGGCTACTTTTTTACTGCCATTTTCATACACATCTACCGTCATGGTACCGCAACCTTCAAAGTCGAGTTCTATATGTGGCGTGGCCGGCCCTTCGGCATAAAATATTTGCGATTGGGTGGCAAAATCATAATCCATTACAAACCAGCCCGTGTTGCGCAGTTCGTTGTAAGTCCAATAACTCCCGATAGTGTCATTGGCATAACGTGGCAAAACCGCACTGGTATTGGTAAGCACCACCTTGAGCAACATGCCACGGTCAAGTTCGGCAATCATGGAATAAGTGTGCGTGCTGTCCAAAACACTTAGGCCTTCATATAAAATGTTATCGCCGGAGAAACCATTTTTTGGATATTGAGCCGTTAACATTGGATCGGGCGAGCCGCAGGAAACAACGTATCCGCAAAGCAGCGAAAGGCATAAACTATGTAAAAGCACACGCATGTTACAAAAATGCGTCAAGCTGCCTTTACCACCAAAAGTTATTTGGCCTCGTAGGTGTTTATATACCCCATTTTGTAGGCTTGGTTTTGATTGGCTAAGGATTACTTTTGCACTCAAATTTTCTGAATAAATCAATTATGGCATACGACGTTGTAATAATAGGTAGCGGCCCCGGCGGCTATGTTACCGCTATTCGCGCATCTCAGTTGGGATTAAAAACCGCAATTATTGAAAAAGAATCCTTGGGTGGCATTTGCCTCAACTGGGGTTGTATTCCCACCAAAGCCCTGCTCAAGTCAGCACAGGTATTCAATTACATCAACCACGCCGGCGATTTTGGTGTGGAAGTAAAAGAAAGCCACGCCGACTTTGGTGCTATGATTGGCCGCTCTCGCTCGGTAGCCGATGGCATGAGCAAAGGCGTTCAATTTCTCATGAAGAAAAACAAGATTGATGTTATAAACGGCTTCGGCAAACTCATTTCGCCCAAAAAGGTGGAAGTAACTGCCGAAAATGGTGACAAGCAAGTAGTGGAAGGCAATCA
This sequence comes from bacterium, assembly GCA_016124515.1. Classification (GTDB taxonomy): domain Bacteria; phylum Bacteroidota; class Bacteroidia; order CAILMK01; family JACPUW01; genus JACPUW01. The sequence continues at coordinate 23,768 of WGNN01000033.1, read as the reverse complement.
TATAATAGTAGCCACCGGTGCCCGTGCACGCGCCCTGCCACACATACAGGTTGACGGCGAAAAAGTGATTGAATACCGCAAAGCCATGTCGCTTGAAAAACAGCCCAAAAGCATGGTAGTAATGGGTTCAGGAGCCATTGGTTGCGAGTTTGCCTACTTCTACAATTCAATAGGCACCGATGTGACTATAGTAGAATACCTGCCACGAATTGTGCCCAACGAAGACGAAGACATCTCAAAAGAACTCACCAAAAACTTCAAGAAGCAAGGCATAAAGGTTATGACAGGTGCCGAAGTAACTGCCGTGGACACAAGTGGCGATGGATGCAAGGTGAGTGTAAAAACCAAGAAAGGCGAAGAAGTACTGGAATGTGATGTATTGCTTTCGGCCGTAGGCATTAAAACCAATATTGAAGGCATTGGCCTCGAAAACCTGGGAATAAAAGTAGATCGCGACAAAATTGTGGTTGACGACTATTACCAAACCAGCGTGCCGGGCGTATATGCCATTGGCGACGTGGTACACGGACCTGCCTTGGCACACGTGGCCTCAGCAGAAGGTATTATTTGCGTAGAAAAAATTGCCGGTCACAAACCCGAGCCGCTCGACTACAACAACATACCCGGTTGTACCTATTGCAGCCCCGAAATAGCCTCGGTAGGCTACACCGAAGCAGCAGCCAAAGAAGCAGGCTACGAGATAAAAGTTGGTAAGTTTCCTTTTAGTGCCAGCGGCAAAGCCAAGGCAGCCGGACATGCAGAAGGTTTTGTAAAAGTGATTTACGATGCCAAATACGGCGAATGGTTGGGTTGCCACATGATTGGCTACAATGTAACCGAAATGATAGCCGAAGCGGTGACTGCCCGCAAACTGGAAACCACGGGTCACGAAATTTTGAAAGCGGTGCACCCCCACCCTACCATGAGCGAGGCCGTAATGGAAGCCACTGCCGCAGCTTATGACGAGGTGATACACTTGTAAATACAACAGAACAAACAGTGCAGTATAAATAAAGGGAGGTTGTACAACCTCCCTTTATCACAAGTACAAATTAAAATTAAGGTTTTGGGTCCTATTGACAAGATTGTCCTGTGGATGTAACAGTAGTACTAATCGATCCACCTCCACTGGTTGACCCCATAATATAAGCAATATTTACATCCACATTAAACAACTCTCCATTGCAACATGTTGTGAATGATATATGCCAATATTGAGTATTATTTACTTCGCTATAGTTTTGTGTCGATCCAGCAGGTCCATTAAAGGCAGACGGACTAAACATGTAACCTCCATATGAATTTAGCTCTAAGCTTAAATCAAAATGAGATGTGTTCGGATCTAAGGTAATCGGAAAAGAACCTCCACTAGCAGTAGTAAATTCAATTTCAGGCCAACCGCATTCTGATAGAAGCTCGAGGCCGGACCCTGAATTAACAAATACACCTGATGATGAGCTTTGTGACTTACCTTTAAACGGCATCATGAGACCTAGTCCCACTATTGCCAAAATGATATAATTTTTCATACTTCCAAATGTATCTTTTCTCAGTTAGGCCCAAACTAAAATTTTGAAATAAATTCTTAAAAAGTGCAGAAAGGTTGTTTTATGTGTTAACACAATGTAAAATTGCTACTGCATTAATAAAAGAACCATAATGAAAAAATTCTACCTTCTGTTAGCAGGTGCCGCATTCGGTTTGCAGGCCATGGCCCAAACCTTTGTTAGCACCGAAGTACAAAACAAAAACGCCGTTTTGGAGGAGTACACTGGTATTCACTGCACTTGGTGTCCTGACGGCCACAAAAGAGCTCAAGCCATTCACGATGCATACCCAGGAAGGGTTGTTTTAATCAACATTCATGAAGGCCCTTACTCTACTCCATCTTCAACTGATCCGGATTTCAGAACAGATTACGGTGAGGCCATTGCCAACCAAGCAGTTGCGAACAGCTGGCCATCCGGTAGTGTAAATAGACACATGTTTGCTGGTCGTTCATTAAGCACTGGTACCGCAATGTCTCGAGTTTCAAATACCGGTGTTGAATATTGGAAATTGAGTGCCGAAGAAACCATGAGTATGACTTCACCGGTTAATGTTGCGATTCAAACGTCGATTGATTTGGCCAAAAGGGAACTTACAATTGTTGCTGAAGTTTATTACACCGGCGATGCAACTAAATCTACTAACAAATTGAACATTGCCATTCTACAAAACAATGTGCAAGGTCCACAAACTGGTGCATCATCACTTTATCCGGCCAATATTTTACCCAATGGCAAATACAACCACCAACACATGTTGCGCGATCTGGTAACAGGACAGTGGGGTGAAGACATTACTGAAACCACCACAGGTAGCTTTTTTACCAAAACTTATAAGTACTCAATACCAGAAAACTACAAAGGAGTACCCGTTGCATTGCAATTCTTGCAAGTTGCTGCTTTTGTCGCTGAAGGAACCCAAGAAATTATTACTGGTGTTGCTCAAGATGTAGAGCTACCAAGTAGTGTTCTAACTGACCTTTCAATCACGAACAAAACTTCTGCCCCAACCGGTGGAATTTGTGCTGAAACAGTAACACCCAAAGTAACTGTGAAAAATGAAGGTCCTAACGACATCAACTCATTCACGATTTCAGCTTTTATGAATGGAACTGAGTATCCTAAAACTTATAACACAAAATTGGCTGTTGGTCAATCAACTGATATTGATTGGGGTGAAATGTCGTTACCTGGCGGATATTACACAGTAACCATAGATGAACCCAAAAATATAGACGGTGGTGATATACTGGATCCCAATATCTTGAACTCATCAGGAGCCAACTATTCGGGGTATTCATTCTTGTCTAAAGCACTTGTTGCTCCATACATAGCTGGTTTCAACGGAAATATTCCACCAAACTTAGCGCTTGATCAAAGCCAAAATACCGGTTTTACTATTGTAAGCAGCACACAAACACCACTTGGTGCCAAAAACACCACTGGTGCAGTACGCTTCGCATTGCACAGCAGCTGGAATGTTGCGGGAAGACCTGGTAGTGTATTGTTTGGAAAAACAGACCTTTCTGCAACTACAAATCCTTCAGTTTCTTACTGGTATGCTTATTCTGATGGCAGCCAAGGTGGTACTGCTCCTACTATCGCCATTGAGGTATCTACTGACTGCGGTAGCTCTTGGAATACCATCCATACTGAAAATTGCAGACAAACCGGTCAACCCAGTGACCCAAATAATTTCTATGTTCCAAGTAGTTCACAATACAGAAGAATTTATGCTGACCTTACCGACTATGCGTCTGAAGAAGTAATTGTAAGAGTAACCGTTGTTCCGGGTAGCTCTGGAAACTCTCTGTATCTTGACGAAATCAACTTGATTTCTGACGCTGCCAGTGTTTCTGAAATCAACACCAACAATACTTTCAATGTATATCCTAACCCATTCCAAAACGAAACCCACCTTGCTATTGAGCTTGAGCAAAATACCGAGTTGAGTGTAAACGTTTACGATGGTTTGGGCCGCATTGTTAAATCTATCATTTCAAAAGAATATGGTGCCGGTAGCCACAACCTCACCATCAACACTGCCGATCTCGAAAACGGCATTTACATTCTTAAGGTAGAAAGCAATGGTGCTCCAATGACCCAAAAGGTGATCATTAAAGAGTAAAATTCTTTTATCATAAAATGCAAAAGGCCACTTACCTTCGGGTGAGTGGCTTTTTTGTTTTAGAACCATGTATATTCCTGTTAATAACCACATTTACCTGAGTCCTTTCAGGCCGGGCGATGAACCCGCTCTGGTAGCCAACTTTGGCAATGAGGCCATACAAGAGCGCTTGCTGCCGCTGCCACAACCCTACACCCTGCAACACGCCGAAACCTGGGTGGCCGACAACCTGGCTTATTTCCGCAAAACAGGCGAACATCTCAATTGGGTAATCCGCAACAACGATGGACAACTAATAGGTAGCATTGGCAAAAAAGTGTTTACCGAAGCTTGTTTTAAACATTCTGCCGAAATTGGCTATTGGCTGGCCCAAGACCACTGGGGCAAAGGCATTGGCACCGCTTGCGTAAAAGCCTATAGCCAACATTTGCTTCAAAATGAAAACTACCACCGCCTCACAGCCATTCCTTGTCAAGGCAATGTTGCCTCTATACGCGTTCTTGAAAAAAGTGGGTACCAATTAGAGGGCATTCTCAATAAGTTTGTACTGAAAAATGGCGCGTACTTCAATTGTTTGCTGTACGCATACCTTAAGCAATAAATATGGACAGAATAGAACTGCTAAAGAAAAAACGGGAAGAAAGCCAACAAGGTGGTGGTGCAAGTAGAATTGAATCGCAGCACAGCAAAGGCAAATTGACCGCACGCGAGCGACTGCATTTTCTGCTTGACGAAGGCTCATTTGAAGAAATTGGCGCTTTTGTAACCCACCGCAGCGTACAGTTTGGCCTGGAGCGTCAAAAGTTTTTAGGCGATGGTGTTATTACCGGATACGGAACCATCAATGGCCGTTTGGTATATGTTTACTCACAGGATTTTACCGTTTTTGGCGGCTCATTGAGCGAAGCCCACGCCGAAAAAATCTGTAAAATAATGGACCTTGCCATGCAAAATGGCGCCCCTGTTATCGGGTTGAACGACTCAGGCGGAGCCCGCATACAAGAAGGTGTGGTGTCGCTTGCCGGCTATGCCGATATTTTCTTCCGAAACACGCGCGCTTCAGGCGTTATTCCACAAATATCAGCCATTATGGGGCCTTGCGCGGGTGGTGCGGTGTATTCACCCGCCATTACCGACTTTATAATGATGGTAGAAAACTCATCGTACATGTTTGTTACCGGGCCCAATGTGGTAAAAACAGTGACACATGAAGAAGTGAGTTCGGAAGAATTGGGTGGTGCCATGACCCACGCCACCAAATCGGGGGTAACCCACCTGACGGCAGCCAACGAAATGGAAGGCATAGAAAAGCTGAAAGCCTTGATTGGTTATATGCCGCCAAACTGTGAAGAAACTGCACCGCGATTGGACTACACAGCCGGAGACGAAACACGGACGGTTTTGAACAGCATAGTACCCGAAAGCGCCAACCAACCCTACGACATGCGCGAGGTGATTGAAGGAGCTGTTGACACCGACTCTTTTTACGAAATACACAAGGATTTTGCAGAAAACATAGTGGTGGGATTTGCCCGCTTGGCTGGTAGAAGCATAGGCATTGTGGCCAACCAACCCGCCTATCTTGCCGGGGTGCTTGACAACAAAGCTTCAGAAAAAGGGGCACGATTTGTTCGCTTTTGCGATGCCTTTAATATTCCATTGCTCGTGTTTGAAGATGTTCCCGGCTTTTTGCCCGGCACCGACCAAGAATGGAACGGCATTATAAAAAACGGAGCAAAACTGTTGTACGCCTTCTCAGAAGCCACGGTGCCTCGCATTACCGTCATCACAAGAAAAGCCTACGGCGGCGCATACGATGTAATGAACTCAAAACATATTGGTGCCGACCTCAATTTTGCCTGGCCCACCGCCGAAATTGCTGTAATGGGCGCCAAGGGAGCTGCCGAAATCATTTTCAGAGCCGAAATAAAAGATGCCGCAGACCCTGTAGCCAAACTTGCCGAGCTCGAGGCCATGTACAACCATGAATTTGCGCACCCGTACAAGGCAGCTGAGCGGGGTTATATTGATGAAGTAATAATACCGGAAGAAACACGTCAAAAGCTCATCAGGGGCTTTGCGATGTTGGAAAACAAAGTGGATACGCTGCCAAGAAAAAAACATGGCAACATACCCTTATAGACTACTTATTATTTTTATACTTTTTGCGCCGGGCTTTTGCAATGGCCTTGTAAAAGCCCAGCACAGAATTTTACTCATCAAAAATGACAGTTCAGAACAGAAATACATTTACAAAGGTTATGAAATATTGTACAAGCTCAAAGGACATGAAATAACTACTTCGCGCATAAAGGCCATTGACGAGCAGTATATTTATACCCACAAGGATACCTTCACCATAGATGCCATTGATTTTATCGGCTATGAAAAATCGAGCACTACCTTGATTAAAATGGCTGCTACACTCACCTATTATGGTTCTTATGTCAACCTGGCTATTGCATATTTTGCCTACACGCGACTGCCGCAAGTGCCACAAGTAGGTACTGTTTTCGCGGTTTTGGGATTGGTGCCCCTTGTCATTTCCCGCCGCATTTTAAAAGACAACGACTTCACTATGTACGACTTGAACTATGTATGGACGGCAAGAATCGTTGAATTTTAACTTTTTCTTGTTTGTTAATTCAATAAACGTCTATTTTTGCACACTCAAAACAAAACGGCCTCCTAGCTCAACTGAATAGAGCATCAGATTACGGCTCTGAAGGTTACAGGTTTGAATCCTGTGGAGGTCACCAAAGCAAAAGCCCTGATACAAACATATCAGGGTTTTTTTATGCACTACTCCACCGAAAATGCACAAGCTTTAAAACTTGCTTCACTAAGCGAATGATTTCAAACAACCCGGCCCGCCACCGCAACCTTGAAGCAAATCAATAGAACACTTCCCTGTTTGTATGCTGACTTCTTGCGGCATTAATACATAGAAAACTTGAAGACAATGAAAGGAAAACAAACAACCGAAACTACTGCGGGAAAGCAATCTTTCAGTGGTTAACTCCTTTACTCTTTACAATATTTTATTAATGTTTTTCATTAACTTTTTAAACTTAAAAGTATATTCGTATGAAAGAATGAGAACATGAACCAACTGAAACATATCGCTGTGGCAGCCTTTATACTGTTGGCTACGGTATTTATCACCAAATACAGCTCTGCGGAAAACCCCTGGCTCATAGGTTTTGTGGTATTCAGCAGCTTGTTGTTTGTAACCAATATACTTATCCGCAATTCATTGGCGTTCAAAGGCTATTTTACCAGCAGGTATAATATTTTCACTGCCAAATACCGCAAAAAAATAGTGGTTGATTTGCCACCCGATCTGGCTTTCGAAAAAATTAAAGAGCTATTGGAAGATTCAGAATTCAAGCTCAAAGCGAGCGATGCCACTTCGAGACAGTTATTGGCAGTCACCCCCATAAGCCTGCTTTCATGGGGCGAAAATTTGTATTTCGACTTTTATCCTGCCGGCAACAAAACCGAAGTTGAAATCTGTTCAGCGGCAATGTTTCAGGTATATACCTGGGGCCGAAATGAACGCAATTTCAATCGCTTTATTAGTTCTTTTGAAAACTCGCTAACCATATAGTTATGCCTATTATTGTAGAATTGGATGTGATGTTGGCTCGGCGCAAAATGAAACTCAAAGACTTGTCAGAAGCCGTGGGCGTGTCAAATGTAAATTTATCCATTTTCAAACAGGGCAAAATCAAAGCCATTAGGTTTACTACCCTTGAGGCTATATGCGAAGTACTTGACTGCCAACCCGGCGATTTGTTGCGCTACGAAAAAGATAGTGAACCAAAGGCTTGATTCCTCTGGTTGTTTGGATACATTCGTATAATGAAGTTTTTGATTTATAAAGCGAAACAATACGGCTACTTCATTACCCTTTTGATGATTATTACGGCGTGCGGACAAAAAACTGAGTTGATACGGGGGATGTATTACTGGCAAAGCGCAAAGCACAAAATGGATAGTAGTTGCCTAATGCTTCTTGAAAAGAGCGAAATTCAGCGTTGCTATGTGCACCTGTTTGATGTAAAACCCGACCCACTTTACGGCGCTGTGCCTGATGCAAAAACCCATTTATCCTTATCTTACAATCCTTATACTTTCGATCCGTATGACAGCAGCCTTCTTGATGGTTGTGCCGGGGTGCATTTTATTCCCACTGTTTTTGTTAGAAATGATGTTTTTGAGCAAGTAGAACCTATAGAAATTGACAGATTGGCCGGTAATATCGCGTATTTATGCGATAAATATTTTCACGACAAATTGGAAATAAACGAACATAATTATGATGAAATACAATTGGATTGTGATTGGACAAGCGCCACCAAAGATGCTTTTTTTAAATTGATAGCGCAACTAAAGGAAACTTCCGGAAAAAAGGTGAGCTGCACTTTGCGACTTTACCCCTTCAAATACCGTGAGAAAATGGGAATACCACCTGCCGACAGGGTAACCTTGATGTGCTACAATTATTTCAATCCGCTGCAACATCCATCAGAAAACAGCATTCAAAATAATGAAGAATTGAAACGCTATTTGCAACACAGCGATTCCTATCCCATTCCCATTGATGTTGCCTTGCCCATATTCAGCTATACCATTTTATACCACAATAATGAATATGCCGGTATAATTTATCATAATGCCAATGACATAATGGACATATTGAACCCCATTGATCCCCTGTGGTATGAAGTGGAAAAAGACACCAATATTGCCGATTATTACTTGGTGAAGGGAGACAAATTGAAAATAGAAAGCTGCAGTCCGGAAATGAGCTTTGAATCCATAGATATTTTGAAAGATCACCTTGATTTTGATAAAACAACCACCCTGTCATTCTTTCATCTCAGCGAACAAAATATAAAAACCTATTCACATGAAACCCTTAATAGCCTTTATCTTCATTTTGCTGAGTAGCAGCTCGAAGCTTTGGGCATGCGGCCCATTCTACCCTTATGGCGATGATATTCGCTTCCATTTGATGAGCCCTGAATTATTTGATAATGAAGGATTTAAAATATTCAATTATAGTGCATTCAATTTTTATCACAAGGAGCGATGGTGGCGCCCTGAGCCTGAAGACTTGAATATAGAATTGGGCAAAGAAATGAACGCAGCTCTTTGGCGCGCTATGTGTAATAATGAACCTGATCTGGACCAAATTATTGAAGGTGTTTATTCAAACGACTTAATTGGCAGCCCGGCTCTTGAGAAAAACTCCTTTGCTAATTACCTTATTAAACATAATAAAAATGAGCTTATTGATTACTTGAATTTTGCTAAAAAATGCAATTCACTCAATACGCTGCAAAATAGCGACCCTTGGGAGAAACACGACAACCATACGCATGGTATGCGGCAAAACTTAATAAAGGAAGCAAGCCAACAAGCGGCTAAATGCAGCAATAATGACATTGCTCGTCGGTATGCATTTTTGGCTTTGCGCCTGCTTTATTACAACAACAATCTGGAATCAATTCCGGCCCTGTACCTCCAATTTTTTGACCTGCATAAGGCAAGCAACCTGATTGACTATTATGCCATGTATTTTTATGCCTGCGCACTCAAAGTCGGTCCGGAGAAAAATTTCTGCCTGTCACAGGTTTTTAGTTTTTCGCCCGACAAACGTTTTGCCTGCTTCCAACACTACCACCGCCATGTGGCTATAGATCAAACCTTGAAACTTGCCCAAACAGCTAAAGAAAAAGCGGCTGTATGGCTATTAAACGGATTTGAAAATCTATCGCCGGCACTGCAAAACCTGCAGAATATTTATAAAAACGAACCCAACAACAAGGGTTTGGGCATTTTGCTCATGCGCGAAGTAAATAAAATGGAAGATTGGATTCTCACTCCGTATTTCACTGAGTTTCCCCCGGCCATAAATGCATCGGGCGATGATTATAACATTGACGCAAGCGAAGGAAAACGCAATGCATTTCTTGCCGATAAAATTAAACTTGCAAATGAATTGATTGACTTTGTTGAGCAAATTGATTATACCAAAGTGCACAATCCGGACTTAATTATGACCTGTAAAGCCTACCTCCTATTTGCTACCAATAAATATAACGAAAGTTTGCAAGCCATTGAGAATATATTAGAAAGACAATCACCTGACAGCCCGATACATGACAGCCTGAATATCTTGAAACTATTATGCGAATTGGGCAGGCAAGGCAATAGTGCATGCACGCTGCAAAATACTGATGAAACATTGGTAATGAATCTTTTGCAAAGTGGCAACCAACCCAAATTTGCTGCTGCACGCCTGCTTGAGTACAAAGGAAACACCACCGAAGCTGCCGCCATATATGCACACATGAATACCAAGCGAAAGTATTACAACAACAACACCGTTTATTGGCGCACACTTGACCACCACCATACGCTATATTCCGATTTTTATTACAACTATTTCTTTTACCTGGATGCAGCATACAACATAGCTGAAATGGAAAAACTCATCAATCGGTTGAACCAAAAGGACGACAAAAGTTGGGAAACACAGTTATACGCCCCAATTCGCGCCTACCAATCAAGGCTTTACGACCTGCTTGGCACCAAATACCTGCGCATGAACCAACTAACTGAAGCGCTTGCTGCCTATAATAAAGTAAATGACAGCCTGTGGCAATCTGACAACTTCCCGTACAAGAAATACCTTGATTCAAACCCGTTTTTTACCACACTCGTAAGCGAGCACGAACACACAACAGCCGACACAGTAACATATAATAAGGCAGAAATTGTGAAAAAACTATTGGAATATATCGCAATGGGCAATAATCCACACCATAAGAATCGGGCATACTACTATTACCTGGCGGGCAATTGTTATTTCAATATGACCCAATACGGCAACTCATGGCTGATGAAAAGGTATTTTTGGACACGCAACGAAAACCGCACAAAATTGCCCGATGATGATGATTATTTCAAAGCACTGAAAGCAAAGGAATTTTACCTGAAAGCCTATGATGCAAGCACGAGTGAAAAATTCAAGGTGCTTTGTACACTTATGGCAGGCAAATGCGAAAAATACCGATTGGCCGCCGAAAACAACAGCCGACAATACCGCTATTACTCCCTCTTTGGCGAAGATGAAGAAAGCAGCGGTTTAATGGAAAACATTTATTACGAATCAGTTTACAAAAACTACCCCGACTATTACAAAGAGCTTGTGAGTTATTGTGTTGCCGTAGAAAATTATTATGATCTTAACTAAAAGTCCATTGACCGAATGGAATCACCTGCCAATTATCGCCCCACCCAAAACAAAGCGAAGCAAAATAACGCGAAGCAAAACAACGGGCGAAGCCCAAATAACGCCGAAGGCAAAATTACGCGAAGCAAAATAACGCCGCAGGCAAAACAACCGCGAAGCCACTTACCTATTTAAAATTCAAAAACTTCCGGAATGCATTAAATGTATTGCATTCCGGAAGTTGATTTTATTAGAACGGGTTTGAATACGCAGTATTTGTAATTAAGGTGTGGTCGGTGAGCGTCTTCAGAAATGCCACAAGGTCCGATTTATCTTGTTCACTAAGCATCAATCCGGTTTCGCGTGTTTGCTCCAGAGCCATATCCAGCGTGGCAGAAGCTTGCAATCCAGTATTATAGTGGTCAATCACTTCTTCGAGTGTGGCAAACCGGCCATCATGCATATAGGGCGCAGTGAGTTCCACATTCCTGAGGCTGGGTACTTTAAATTTTCCTTTGTCAGCTGTTTGAGCTGTCACTTTTTCCCTGCCAAAATCGGCATATTCGCCATCCGCATCCAATCCATTATTCATATACAGGTCGTTCTCAAAGTTATTTCCCGAATGGCAATGCGCACAATCGGCACCTGACTGCTCCGGGAAGTATTTATTATATTCAGCGAAAAACAATTGCCTTCCACGCTCTTCACTTTCGGTCAACTGGGCTTCGCCGGCAAGGTATTTATCATACTTGGAATTGACAGAAACTATGGAATTCATGAACTGTTCCAGGGCAAGTGAAATTTTTTCAGCCGAAATAACATCACTACCGAAAGTTCGTGAAAATTGCTCTTTGTAGCTGGTCATTTCCGATAGTTTTGCCACCACATTGTCAAGGTTTTCATCCATCTCCAATTCATCTTGAATGGGCTTCAGGGCTTGATCCCGCAACAAATGCGCCCTGCCATCCCAAAAAAATTCATTGCTGTGCCATGCCATATTAAACACTGCCATTGCTTGTCGCTTACCACGCAAGCCCCTTACACCCAGTGATAAACGTGCGGTATCAGAAAATGCGAACTTTTGCATGTGGCAACTTGCACATGATAAACTACCGTCTTTCGACATCGCTGTTTCATAAAATAACATTCTCCCCAATTTTATCCCCTGCACCGTGAGTGCATTGTCCTGTGCAATAGATGGTTCGGGCAATGCGCCGTATTGTAAAGTATAGGGTGTTTTGTCCCATTCTATCGGCTGCGGTTTGTCGCCGCCGCACGAAGTCATAAAAGCCAAGGTTACTAATATCGTAGTAATAAGTATATTATTCATCATTATTTTCAAATTCATTTTGTGTTAAAAATTTTACGTCAGTGAGTGCATTAAGAAATGCTACCAATTGCTCCTTTTCTTTTTCAGTTAATCCCAGCTGTTTTATCAAACTGCTTTTATTATAAAAGTCCTTGCCTCCCGAATTATAATGTTCTACCACCTGGTACAAGTCAGCCAAAGAACCATCATGCATATATGGCGCGCTAACACTTACATTGCGTAGCGAAGGCACTTTAAACAAGGCGTAATCAGCATCAGCACCGGTGAGTCGTTTCCTTCCCAAATCTTGGTAAGTGGTATAAAGTCCATTATTTTCAAATGCATAATTGGTAAAATTGAAACCCGAATGGCAATTGGAGCATCCTGTTTTTTCGCTGAAAAACAAGTCCATACCTTTTTTTTGCTTTGCCGAAAGGGCTTTCTTCATTCCTTGAAAGGTATATTGATCATAAGGACTGTTTCCACTGAGCAAACTGCGCTCAAAAGCGGCTAATGCGCGGGTTATTACAAAATAATCAGGTTCCCTACCGTAGGCTTCAGTACTCAACCAAACATAATCAGCGTTCTTTTTCAATCGCTCTTCTATTAGCAAAATATTGAAATCAAATTCATTATGTTCCTGAATAGGCACCAAAACCTGCATTTCCAAACTCGGCACGCCGCCTTCTCTTGTGTAATACGGGTGGTAGGCCACATTAGCCAACGATGGCGCATTTCTCACTCCGGCCCGGCCTTGCACACCATTGCTAAGCGCTACATTATCGGCAAAGGCAAATTGCTGCTTATGGCATGAATTGCAACTAATGGTACTATCAGCTGATAAAACCGGATCGTAAAATAACTTTTTGCCAAGCTTCCATCGAGCAAGGGTAAAACCATTGTCTTCGGGAAAATCCACCTTGGGAAAACCTTTTGGTGTCAACAACGATTCGCTTTCAAATATGGGTTGTGGCTCCGGTATGCTGCATGAATTGAAATACAAAACCGGAACCAAAACCCACCAAAAGCATTTCAGCTTTATGTTAAGAACCATATATTTTATTGAACCAACAGCCTCTTCAATCCAACTGTATTGCCTTCATGTTGCAATTGCACAAGGTACACCCCCTTTTCAAGGTTAATAGAAACAGCAGATCCCGGTAAGGTTTTATTTAAAATTTGGCGTCCGCTCAAATCTGTTACTACCATTTGCAAATTGGTAAATCCATTACCATCTACCATTATAGTTGTGTTGCCATGGCTTGGATTTGGAAATAGATGAAAACCGCTGTTGATGGCAAAATTTGGTACACCCAACACACTTCCTTCGCCATTTTGATTGGTGAATACTACCTGCGAAAAATTACGTAAAAGGGTAACCGCTTCATTATAATCGCCGTGGGTAATAAGGCCTTTTGACACATCAATTCCATTGAGTGCTTTGGCATAATCCGCATTCAACGTTATGTTTAGTGTTCCATCGTTGTTGGTAGCCTCCACCGGAATTTTGCATGAAAAATAGTTTTGATTCCCCAAGGCATGAATTTGATAGGTTTGGCCAAATCCTTCGCCTGACATACCTTCCATTGCAACAAAACGATAGCCGGCTTCCCAGCCCCAGTGCATAGATGGAAATTTTGGCGAAAGTGCATGGTCAGCAGGCCATTGCGCCGGATCACCATTATTTTGTGGCATGTTGACACCAATAGAAAATTGAATCGCCTCAATTTGGGTCACTTCATAAGTTCCCAAGTCAAAACTTCCGGGCTCATTGGCGTCTGCCAGAATATAAATGTCATTGCATAAAGTTACATTGCCACCATCGTGGGTGAGGCTAACACCTGAAATATAATATTGTAAACGGCTCACATTAAACTCATTGCCAAACTCGTTGCTTGCCACAGCGCTGGCAGAAAAGACTTCATCGCCCAATAGATGGTTTATAGTTAATGTAACCTGTGATTGTGCATGTAAAAAACATGTGCTGAAAAGCATAAAAAGTATAGCGGTAAAAACTCGTTTCATAATTGTTTGTTTTAAAAGTATTATTTGACAGTTCAAGCCCCTGTCTTTGGGCTGAAAACCACTCCATTATTCCCTGAATAAGCAGGCGCTTACAATGCATTTCACATTTCGCAACTTCCGAAAACGATACATGGAAAAGGTGAAAATTATAAAGCAGTGCAGATGCGCGCTATTCATAACCTTAGTATGTACTAAACCAAGGTCTATATTCTCAGCACGCGATACAAAATATGATAGCCCACCGCGGATTGAGCTTCCGGCGGTATATAGTCATTTGCTGTTGTGTAAGACCAATTATTAGTCTGTGTAACAAACACATTATCAAAAGCATACAGGAAATTGGTAAGAAAAGCAAGTTTGGAGCCTAACTCAACTTTGTGTCTCGTTTTTGCTTCAAGTAAATGTTTGGCATAAACAGAGTGGTTTACACAGCATTGCTTTTTGCTGACGCGTGGTTGGGAATCAGTTTCTACAGCACATGATTCTGTATTCTGAAGCATGCCCGCACATCCCGGTGCTTTTGTAAAAAAGGCGATAGATTTGAGTTTCCCCTGACAAAAATGCCCATCAACATACACTCCGGTACTCGAAATGAGTATCAGGAGCACCATAAACAGCGCTCTTAAACGGTATTTGCCAGGTATAGAATCCACAGTTCGCAATATTAAATGCCATCAAGCATAGCCGAACTCGTGTTAAGTAAAATTAAGAACTTTGACAAAAATCAATTATACCCACTATTCCCTGAGCCTTTGCACATACAATAATTCCAATTCAACCGCCTATTTGCTTCATTAATATTGGTCCCCATCGCATCAGACTTTCCACCCAATAACACGAAGCAAAATAACGGGCGAAGCCCAAATAACGCCGCAGGCAAAACAACGCGAAGCAAAATAACGCGAAGCAAAATAACGGGCGAAGCCCAAACCACGGCGAAGCCAAAATAACGCGAAGCAAACAACGGCGTAGCCAAATTAACGGGCGAAGCCCAAACTCACTTCCTCACCCTCGGAGCCAATTTTGTAACGGAAGCGGGCAATTCGCTGGAGTAGCGTACATTTTCGATGGTATAAAATGCATTAGGATTATGGGCCTTTACAATAGACAGGACCTGCTCAAGGTCTTTCCGCTTAAACAAGGTAAAAATAATATTTACCGGTCCCTGTGCACCAAAGGCATCTACACTGGTGACACCGAATCCGGCTTTTTTCAGCGATTCAATCAATTCATGTGCAGGTTTAGCCGTAATAACGCGCACCAGCAAATTGCCTATGGCCAATTTCTCCTCTATAATAAGCCCCACATAGTTGCCCACCGCAAAACCTGATGCCCAAGCCAGGTAACTGGCAATATTTGATAAATTCTGCATGATTTGCCCCATGGCGATGAGCCAGATGAGTACTTCAAAAAAACCTAATAAAGGCGCAATGCCTTTTGCGCCGCGTGCAATAAACACAATACGCATGGTGCCAATGGACACATCAAGAATCCTGGCAAAAAATATGAGAGCGGGTATTACCAGCCAGGCTTCAACTTCCGGACTTACGTTAAAAATTGTTTGCATGGCAATTAATCATTTAAACAGCGTTAAAACAAGCGCAAATTCACTATTTGAATTTAGAAAGTAGTGGTTTTTATTGACAAATACCCTAGAATTGTACATGTATGTACCCCAAAACAATTGATTTATGTCGCAACAAAAACTATTGAATGCCATCGATTTGCAAAAGCAGTACGGCAACTCAGGCTTCCAATTGCTACCCCTGAGTTTTAGTTTGTACGAAAACGAAATAACCGGATTGGTGGGCGAAAACGGCAATGGCAAAACCACCTTGCTGAGCATGTTGGCGCTTGATTTGGCACCTTCAGGCGGACAAGTGGAGTACCTTTTTAACCCACGGGGCAAGGTAGATGAACTGAAAATGCAAGTGGGTTACATATCGCAAAGCCTTAAAACGTGGACCGGAACTGTGTATGAAAACCTGCATTTCAATGCGGCGATAAACGGCATATTTGGTGAAGAAAATGAGCAGTTTGTTGACCAACTAATCAAAGACCTGGGCCTGTGGAAGTACCGGTTGTTGCAATGGAGCGAACTTTCAGGTGGGTATAAAATGCGGTTTGAACTGGCAAAAGTGCTTGCAGGCAAACCCCGCTTACTCATTCTTGATGAGCCACTTGCCAATTTAGACATCAAGGCGCAGAGTAGTTTTTTGAGCGATCTTAAAGTTTTCCAACAAAAGGCTGACTATCCGCTGAGCATAATTGTCAGTTCGCAGCATTTGTATAAAATTGAGGAAGTGAGCGATCAATTGATTTTTTTGCAAAAAGGCAAATGCGTATATCAAGGTAGTATAGCCGATATGAACCAAGAACACGGACAGTTGATCTACGAAATTGTGGTGACGCATAGCCACGATGCCTTGGAAGGTATTTTGGGCGTAGATGGCATATTGAAACACAGCAAATCGGGCAATACATATATTATTTATTGCGATCAGGATTTTGGCCCTGAAAAATTCCTGCTCCACATATTGCACCATAACATACCGTTACACGCCTACCGAAATATATCAAACTCAAGCCGTCATTTTTTTGAATAAGATTATCCGTTTATTATGAACTTCATACAAAAACTCATACCGGCATTTCTTGCCCGATTTGACAAAAAATTGCTGTTGAACCACCCCACTTGGTGGGTTATGAAACTGCATTATCTATTGTTTTGGCAACTGGCACTCACCTTGGCTTCGTGGCTTATATGCTTTGCAATACCCCAAAGGCTGGGCTCATACCCCGACGTATTTTCTATTACTTTTATCATTACGGTAATAAATATATTGTTGGTTTTGCTGTGGCTGTATGAGTTCAACAAATTTGACATACGCACGCGTAACAACCCAAAACCAAGGCTGTATGAGCAAATAAGGATAGGAAGCTATGTGCTTGCTCTGGCCCTGGTTTTTATAAATATTGCAGGTTGCAACTACCTACTTCACTACCAAACCACGCAGGTAGCAGCTCCTGTTAATGCCGCTGCCTTTGACAAAATAAATAGAAAAATCAATTATTTTGAAAGGAACCAAAATGATTTTGCACGGGGCTTCAGCATAAAGTACAAATACGATTCAATCATGCAAAAATCGGTAAAGTACCGGGTGGATATTCCGATGGATAGCATACAATATTATTGCGAAGAAATAGGTCGGTTGAACGGAATTTACGGCGATGGTACTACCTATTCAAGGACAGAAATATATGCCAAACTTATTGATACAGTGGGTTTTTACAACAGCGGAAATCCATACACCGTTTTGCCATCTTCCAATTGTGAGCACCTGAGCCAGCTATTTTACAACAGCGACAAACTGGAGAGATCCTTCCGATTTACTTCCGATTTTTGCCAGAAAATATTGCGCGAACTACATGGCTACCTGCTAATAGTGGCAATAATTGTTTCCATTATGATTTTGCTTATTACCTTCTTCAAGTATTTTGGCATTTACCAGATTATCACCGGACTCATATCGCCGGGGCTAACAATAGTTATTGGCTTTTTTATCCTCTTTTTAATGGCACAATCAAGTGGCGGAAGCGACCATTATCTTTTAGATGTAACGATGGTTTGTTCGTTTATAGCCATTGTAGCCCTGTTGTTGGTAGGCCATACCGTAGATTATTCCAACAAAAGGTTGGTTTTTCTATTTCAGAGCCTCAGTGTGTTCATTCCGGCTTTTTTGTTTCCTTTCTATTTTGAAATTATTGACAATTCGGTAAAATGTTACCAATATTTGGAACCCGAAATTTATCCATCAGCCGACCGGGTGTTAAATCCTGATTATTTTGATTGTCTCGATAGAAAAAGACTGGTGGAAACAGGCGGTGCGTATTTACTTATTTTGGGTCATTTGTTTTTGCTGCTTCCTGCATATTTAAAGATTTTGTACCGCCAATATTACTTGCCCGAGCAGAAGTAACTGAACAAAAAGACACTCAAGTCAAGACGAGATCATACAGCTTTTTGTTCCGGTCAACCACGGTTTGCTGAGCGTAGTCGAAGCCAAACCAAAGGCTCATACAGCTTTTTGTTCCGGGCGGAATTTCGATTATTTCTCCACTAAAAAGAAAAAGAGCCGACACAATCGCATTAAAAATATGCCCTCATATTGGAGAAATCAGGGGGGGTGAGTATCTCTCAATATACGAGTAATCGGAATACGAGCAATCGGATATGGCTTTTTGTTTAT
Organism: bacterium; assembly: GCA_016124515.1. Lineage (GTDB taxonomy): Bacteria > Bacteroidota > Bacteroidia > CAILMK01 > JACPUW01 > JACPUW01. The sequence continues at coordinate 5,263 of WGNN01000033.1, read as the reverse complement.
CAGAGTTTATCGAGTCATATTATAGTTTGCCCCGAAACTTCAGGAAGTAAGAATTGAGAAGTAGCTCGGATAACAACAGTACACAGCTTTATAAACCATTGAAAATCCACTTTTCTCAATTTTCAATGCAAGTACTCGTGAAATGAAATTCGTTGTATTGAAACCCGGGAATTGCTGAAGGAACATCAAAAAATTGTGAGCTTTGCTTACTTAATCAGCTCGCCGCACTTGAACTCGGGTTTGCGGCGGGTTTGCGTATTTACCGCCTCGTGATTGATGTTTTTGCCCAAAGTAATGCACTCCGTTTTTCCATGGTTGTGGTTGCAATCGCAATGACCAAAAGCTCGTTGGCTCGCTTCGTTAGAGTTATTCTTATTGGCCGACACAGTTCCCGTGGCTATAAAAATTACTACAAAAGCACTTAACAATATATTTTTTTGAACTTTGATAACAGTGGTCGCTTTTTTCTTTCTACTAATTACTTTTCGCAAAGAAGGCTTGACAAACAGTTCCGGTCCTGATTTAAGAAACCGGTATGGCCTTTCAAACGCTTCTTACAATGTGTGACAATATTAAACACAAATGGCTTTATTGCGGGCCTATTGGAACTATTCTAAGTTTTAAAAAAATCTTAATTGCGGCTCATCACCTGATTTACAAGCGTGTAGCGGCGCATCAAAACTAGGCTTGCTCCAATTTAGCTGCTTTGTAACCCGCTTCTTCTACTATTCTCACCACTTCGTCGGCACTCAGGTCGGTATTTACGGTAAGTATTTTGTTGGGATTTTCGGTATCAACTTCCCAGCGCTCAATATCAATTTCTTTGTTGAGGAAGGGAGTAACTGCATTGATGCAATTGTTGCAGTTGATGTTGGTTTTAAATTTATGTTCCATGAGGTATTTTATATTGAATGCTGCAAAACTAAGCGGTTTAAAGGCATTTTATATGGGTAATAAGTTTCATTAAGACAGTTCATTTAAGGCCGCTTTTGATACGCAGGCTGTTGAGCACCACGGTTACTGAACTAAAGGCCATGGCCGCACCCGCAATCATGGGGCTTAGCAAAAAACCATTGAATGGATAGAGCAAGCCGGCTGCCACGGGAATGCAAATTACATTGTAGAAAAAGGCCCAAAACAGGTTTTCGTTGATGACACGCGATGTTTTTCTGGCAATTTTTATGGCACTCACCCAGTCGGTGAGTTTGCCGTGCATGAGGGTAATACCCGCCACATCGAGCGCAATATCGGTGCCCTGTGCCATGGCCACCCCTACATCGGCTTTGGCCAGTGCTTCGGCATCATTTATTCCATCGCCCAGCATGGCTACCACGGCTTTGTCGTTGTTTTTGACTTGCTCCAGGTAGGCTCCCTTTTCGGTAGGCAATACACCCGCTTTTACGTGGCGTATGTCCAGTTGTTTTGCTATTTCTTGCGCCACTTCGGGTCGATCGCCCGACAACATGTGGCAGTTGATTTGTTGGTTCTGCAACCAGGCCACCGCCTCTTTTGCATCAGGTTTTAGCGCATCGCGAAGACCAATGGCTGCCAACAGGGTATTCTTTTTGGCAAACATCACCACTGTTTCATCTGCAGCAAAAAGTGGCAATTTTTCTTGCACCGCCTTAGGTATTTCTGCCACTTCGGCTATCCATTCGGCCTTGCCGGCAAAAAATGCCTGACCGCCATATAGGCCCCACACGCCACTTCCCGCCACAGTTTGGTGTTGCTCTAATGTCACATTTGCAGCGTTGACAGCTTCAATCAGCGGGAGCGAAAGTGGGTGCCCCGAGGCTTTTTCAAGGGCCAAAAAAACCGACTTGTTTGGTTCATCTTCAGCAAACCATTGTTGGGTTGAAACCTGTGGTTTGCCCAGTGTAAGGGTTCCCGTTTTGTCAAAAACCACTTCATTTACCTTGGCGGCGAGTTCCAGTTGGGTGGCATCTTTTATAAGAATACCGCTGGTAGCCGCTTTGCCCATGCCCACCATCAGGGCGGTGGGTGTGGCCAAACCCAAGGCACATGGACAAGCAATAACCAATACCGCCACCGCGCTGTTGATGGCCTGTGGCAAATAGCTCAGCGAGCCAATAAGCAGCCACAGCGCAAAGGTTAAAACCGCCACTACAAGCACTACAGGCACAAAAACCGCCGCTATGGCATCTGCCTTTTTTTGTACCGGTGCTTTGCTGCCCTGCGCTTTTTTTACCGCTTCCACTATTTGCGACAGTACAGTGCCTTCACCTACTTTCTGCGCAAGCACAGTTATGAGCCCGCTTTGGTTGAAAGTGCCCGCAAACACGCTGCTTTTCTTTTGTTTCTCCACCGGAACAGGTTCGCCGCTCAGCATGCTTTCGTCAACAAAAGATGAACCAGCCGCAACCACGCCATCCACCGGAATGCGTTCGCCTGCTTTTACCAACAGGCGGTCAAAAGGTTTTACATCTTCAATGGAAATCCGTTCTTCCAGGCCGTTTTTTATCACCGTCACCTCGTTGGGTTGCAATTGCATGAGCTGTTGAATAGCCTCGCCGCTTTTATGTTTAGCCTTTTCTTCAAAATATTTGCCCAACAGAATAAAGGCGATAATAACAGCCGCTGACTCAAAATACACTTCGGCCTTGATGCCATAGGATTGAATAAACTGCGGATAAACCGTGTTGACGGCGCTGTATAAAAAGGCAATGGCCGTGCTTAGCGCCACAAGTGTGTCCATATTGGCTTGTCCGAAGCGCGCCCGTTTGGCGGCATTGGTATAAAAGTGCCGCCCCGGAAAGGCCATTACCGCGGCAGTGAGCAGCATAGAAACCCAATGCACCCATCCGCCGGCGTGCATAAAAAACATCCCGAGTACAAAAACAGGAGTTGCCAAGGCTATGGCCACAAATGTCCGGTTCCTTGCTGCTATCCACTCTTCTTCATTGCGTTTAGCCTGCGTTTCGCGGTCGGTGTGCAAGTCCAGGTCGTAGCCTATTTGTTTCAAAATTTGTTTGAAATCAGTGGGTGATATAGTCGTTTCGTCCCACTTGACCTGCACGCTATTGCTGGCAAAATTTACAGCCGCATCTGCAACCCCGCCTGCACTTTGCAACATACTCTCTACACTTGCGGCACAGGAGGCGCAGGTCATGCCCCTTACGGTAAAATTTCCGGTTTGCATGGTGCAAAGTTAGTGACGCTCGTGTAGGAAAATGGCACGAAAGCAGGGGCGGAAGTAGGATCATTTGTCATACAATTCCTTTATCCTTATACTTTCAGCTCGCAGATGCCAATTTTTAATTTGCAATTTTCATTTGAAGTCCTTTAAACTTCCCCTGCTCACCCCTTGGTGGTTTTTTGAAGGTAATTTTGACTTTGATGCAGCGCAAACTTTTTTGGAAACCAACAATGCGGGCTAATATTGAAGCGTGGAAGAAGCACTTAAACTATCGGAATTTTTAGAGCAGATACAGGAACAAGTGCGGTCAACATTTGCCGACACCTATTCTGTAGTGGCCGAAATTGCTTCGTTGTCGGGCAGCAGGCACCTTTATTTTGAGCTTATTGAGAAAGAAGCCGGTCAGATCTGCGCCAAAACAAGGGCCAATTTGTGGGCGTTCAACCGTTTCAGAGTGGTTGGCCATTTTGAAAATGTAACCCGCGAAAGCCTGAAAGCGGGAATGAAAGTACTTTTCAGGGTGCAGCCCGAGTTTCATTTGCAATATGGTTTTAGCCTAACCATAGTTGATATAGACCCATCTTATTCATTGGGTGAATTTGAGCGCATAAAACAAGAAACCATTGAGCAATTGAAGGCTGATGGTTTGCTTGAAATGAACAAGGCCCTGCCCTTGCCCAGGGTATTGCACAAGCTCGCCATCATTACCTCTGCCACCGCCGCCGGATACGGCGATTTTATGAAACAGTTGAACCACAACACCTATGGCTATACCTTACACACGGTGTTGTTTCCGTGTCTGGTACAAGGCGAAAAAGCACCTGAATCTATAATGGCCGCACTTGACAAAGTAGAAATGCAAGCCAATGATTTTGATGCGGTGGTATTGATTCGCGGTGGCGGATCGGTAATTGACTTAAGCTGTTTTGATGATTACCAACTCAACTTTACCCTGGCACAGACCAGTTATCCTGTGCTTACGGGCATTGGCCACGACCGCGACGAAAGTGTGGCTGATTTGGTGGCACACACCGGATTAAAAACCCCCACCGCCGTGGCCGAATTCATTATTAACCACAATGCCTTGTTTGAAGGAGCAATTGAAGCATTGGGGCGTGATATTTACTACGAAGCAAACAGCTATTTGGACACCGAAACTGAGAAAAACAACAAGCTGGCCGTAAGACTGAAAACCGAAACGCAAAACCTTGTGCACAACCAGGCCCTGATACTAGGCAGCCAAAAAGAAAAGTTGCGAAACAGGAGCGATAAAGCCCTGCAACAACAGGAAACCCTGCTTGAGCGCGAATTAATACAACTGAACATGCAGGTAAAGCTACAGTTGCAACAAGCCGAAACCTTGCTGCTTCATGCAGAGCAAAAATGCGAATTATTGGATCCCAAACGCATTTTTGCATTGGGCTACAGCATGAGCATGGTCAATGGCCTGCCCTTGGGCAAAGCGAAGGTGGAGGTGGGCCAAACGCTTGAAACCACCAACGGAAAACAAACCCTACTAAGCAACATAACAAACATAAAATGAGTAAATTAACCTACGAAAAAGCACAACTTGAATTGCAGGAAATACTTAAAGTACTGGAGTTTGAACAGCCGGGTATAGACGAGCTGAACAAAAAACTGAAACGTGCGGCGGAGCTTATCAAGTACTGCAAACAAAAGCTCAGAGAAACGCAAACATCTGTAGATGAAATAATTGACAGTATTGACGAAGAAGGTTGAGTTGAGGAGGCGCCGTTGTGGCCTTGCCATGCGCAAAAATTTTCTTGATTTTTCAAAAACTTTTGTTTGACAAGTAGATTTTACAATTAAATTTGCACTCCTTTTTAAACGAAGGACAAGGAAAAAGAAGATTTCCGGCATAATTTTAAGAATTGAGAAGTGCCAATAAATCGTGGAAACGAGCGTGGCACAGTGAAATAGTTCGGAGCACAGCTGCTCTGGTTTGGAAGGCAAGTCTTCCAAAATAAATTATTGAAATATGATGTGGATTCTTGTTTTTGCGAGAGTAACACACCAATATATTTTGGGACATAGTCTCGCCACGGCGAGAGTAGTGCACCAATAAAGTTCGGGGCATAGCGCAGT
>WGNN01000130.1 GCA_016124515.1 bacterium | reverse complement strand
GAATACAAAACCGATTTCCTTGTTGCGAATTTCGGCCAACTCATTGTCAACCAAGGCACTCACATCTTTTCCGCGCAAGAAATAGTGACCCGAAGTGGGACTGTCAAGGGCACCCAGCAAATTCATGAGAGTGGATTTGCCTGAACCCGAGGGCCCAATAAGCGCCACATATTCGTTGCGGTTGATGGTAAGGTCAACCCCGCGCAAGGCATATACGGTTTGGTTGCCTATAAGGTATTGCTTGGTAATACCCTCGGTTTTTATCATTTCGTCCATCAGCCTTTGCTTAGCACTTTGGGCACTTTAAAGTAGTCTGAATCCTTCTGCGGGGCATTTTTCAGGGCTTCTTCATGGGTTACCGTGGTGGCACTTTGGTCATCTCTGAATTCTGTAATTGTGTCGCTCAGGTGTATAAGCGGCTCCACACCGGTTGTGTCCACCTCATCGAGCTTTTCTATAAAGTTGAGCATCTTTTGAAAATCGTCCTTGATACGCGTTTTCTTTTCGCCATCAAATTCCAATTTGGCCAGATTTGCCAGTTTGTCAACCAATTCGTCTGTTACTTCCATGGGGAGTTCTCTATTTTTTACCACCAAATATTTGGATGTGCAAAGTACGGTAGCCTTGGCTATTTATAAACCCTGTTTGGGTTAAGCGGTTCACTAAAAAAGTGTCAATGTTCAAAAGCATTGACTTTAAAATAGTTTTCCAAGCCATTGAAACCACAAAATGCAGCGCAATTCCACCGCCAAATCCGTCATTCCGGACTCGATCCGGAATCTGTCGTTTTGAAAAGAAATCTCAAATGCTCGGCATAAAAGCTTTAGGAAGCACCAACACCAAATCGTCATTCCGGACCCGATCCGGAATCTGTCGTTTTGAAAAGAAATCGCAAATGCTCGGCAGAAAAGGCTTCGGCAGCACAAACACCAAACCCGCCACTCCTTCTTTGCTTTAGTGTTTTGCGCATCCAAGGTTCATAGCAATTCAACCATGCAGAAGTGGCAGGTTTTATCACTTCCCAGATCGTCATTCCGGACTTGATCCGGAATCTGTTGTTTTGAAAAGAAATCGCAAATGTTGAGCAGAAATAAGGCCGCCGCAGGGGTGGCAAGAAGGAGTTTACATCCGTAAATGACTGATTGACATCACAAGAGCAACGAAATTATTGGGCTTTTATGACAGCCCCTATTTGAGGACCATATCCTTGATGGCATATAACTGCGTAACCACCGAACGCGCCGTGCTTATATCGCTGTAATACTGGTAGTTGTCGTACACATATTGGTTGCTGCTTCCACAAACTTCTTTAATTCCCTGCGAGGCGGAAGACAGTTTTATACAATACCTGCCACTGTATTCAAGGGCATCAATGGCGGTTATTTCGCTCAGGTTGAAAATGTATTCGCAGCTCGCGGTTTTGCAAATCAATTGCTTGGTATTGTAGTTTACCGACCAGGTAGCCGGTGTACTGGCATTTGAAGCACTCAAATTATTGATGTAGCGGAGTTTGTCTTCAACCGTGCTGCCTGCGGTGAGCGTACTGCTGCTTCCGCCGCCGCCCTGCGCCACAATTTGGGCTATATTGTTCATAATGCGCGTGGCACAGTGGGCCTCGGCAATAATGGTATCGTCATAGTTTAGCCCCATATAATAACCCGGTTTATCATCGCTGCTTAAACGCACATTGGCGGTGCTATATTTTTGAAGGCAATTCATATTGCTCTTGCAGTCTATTTCAAATCTTCCCGAACTGTTTATCAGGTACTCGGTATCGTAGGCACTGCTTTTAAAGCTGCCAAACCTGTCAGTAACCACCATCATTTTGTTGGCTGCATCCACCGAGTATTTGGTGCTGTAGTCATTAAATTGGTCAAACAAACCGTTTACATAATTGAGCCCTGCTTCTACATAGTAGGGCGAACCGGTAGAAAACATGGTTTTTATTTCGTTGAGCTTTTGTACTACGGTGGTGGCATCGCTTATAAGCTTGTCGTTGTAGTTGAGCCCCATTCTGTATGAACTCAAATGTGATGATGAACGCGTGCCGCTTGTGTAGTGCGAGATAAAACAAGCCTCGCCCGACACGGTATAAACGTAAAACAAATTGGTGCTGTAGTTGGCTTCAAAACGAAGTTCAGAAATTGGTGCCTGTTTGTAGCCATTGTCGTCTTTGAGGGTAAGCACCCCGTTTGATGGATCCACATCAAAAGTGGTATTGTACTTATTGTAGTAGTAAAATTTGGTATTTACATAACTCAGGTTTTCCTTGATTTTTGCCAAATCGGTGGCCGAAAGTGATGATGAACCACCCGAACCCGAATAGGAATAAATGCCCATAGCCGTTTTTATCTCCTCAAACTTTTTGGGTATTTCGTAGCCGCTCGATGGGAAGTAGCCGTTTGCATCCTTAAAAGTCATGTCGTACGACCGCAAATCGCTGGCTTCACCACGGTCAACCGTTATGCAATAGTTGGCTGTATCAAGGCAATAAATTCCAAGATATGTATCATCTGATTTTTGGAAATGGATGTCAGCTATTGATGCTTCAAATTCGCTGAAGTCGTTGTACCAAACCAATGTTTTTTTGTTGTGGTCAATTCTAAAACTGGTGTGGTACGGATTGTATTTGGCGTACTCTTGATTGATGTACAATAAATTTTGCGCCACCACATCAAGATTGCTCTGAGCAAAAAGTGCAGACGACACCAAGAAAAATGCTAAACCTAATACGCTACCTCTCATTGTATTGAAAATTAAAATGCCAAGATATTAAAGAAAAATGCCTGTTGAGTACCAAGCTACAAATTTCTGCATAGAATACGGTATTTTACCTAGGCATTGCACTTCAATTTTTATTCTATTTCAATTGCCCCTAACTTTCGCCATTATTTATTAATTCAATGAAATGAAACTCGAATTTGTACGTAAAAAACTAGCTGAAAACCACGCTGATGCTTATGTGATACTTAACCACGAGGGTTCAGGTCAACCCGATACGGCTTACCTCTCAGGCTTTTCCGGTTCTGAGTCGGTAATTATTGTAACGGCTACGCAGCAATATATACTTGTTGACGGGCGCTACTTTACACGTTCTAAACAAGAGGCTCCCAACTTTGAGATGCGCGCCGCCAACCGCGGAAGGGTGTATGACGATATGGCTAAATATTTCCCCGAAATGGGCATTAAATCGATATTGATAGATCCCAATGCCACCGCCTATTCAAGTATCAAAAACTTTGAAAGCAAAATTCCGGGGCTCAACATACACACCGCACCGGGCATGTTGTTTGAGTTGCGGATGATAAAAAGTCAGGAAGAAATAAATAAACTGCACGCATCGGGCGATGTGGCCTGTGCTGCCTTCAACCAATTGGTTACCGAAATAAAACCCGGTATGACCGAACGCGCCATTGCCGCCCGACTTGAATTTTTGATGAAAGACATGGGAGCGGACAAATACAGTTTCGATACCATAGTGGCCTCGGGCAAAATGGGTGCATTTCCGCACTACACGCCTTCATCAAAAGAAATTGCCACAGGCGAATTGGTGACCATAGATTTTGGCTGCTACCTTGATGGCTACGCATCAGACATGACAAGAACCATAGCCATAGGCGAAATTTCGGATAAATTGCGCGACATATACGAAACCGTGAAAGGCTCGCAACAAGCGGGTCTTGATGCCGCCAACAGCAGCATGACCGGTATAGCACTGGACAAAGTGTGCCGCGACTACATAGAGCAACGCAACTACGGCGAGTACTTCCTGCATGGCACCGGACATGGACTCGGACTCGACGTTCATGAACTTCCTTATGTAAATACCAATAACAACGACTTACTTCCCGTTAATTCAGTCGTTTCAATAGAACCCGGAATATACATAGAAGGTATAGGCGGGGTGCGTATTGAAGATTGTGTAGTAATAAAAGAAAATGGCTGCATTAACCTCAATGATAAAGTTACTAAAGAGCTTATTACTGTGTAACCTGTTGTTGCTCTTGTTTTTTTCAACCGCCCGGGCGCAGGAAAAAGATGAGCGAAGCAAACTCGTAAAATTTGGAATAGGATTCAAGTCGGTGGCGTCAAGTGACTTATTGTCGGGTGGCGCCGCCACTTTTTTAAAAAACGGTGTCACCTTCAGTTTCCAGCCCCGCTACTCAATGGCTATAGATGCGGTGGTGCGTTTCAAGCTGCGCGATAGATTCAGCTTTCAAACAGGTATTACCAACATACGCCGGGGCTACAACTACGGCATGTCCACCGATACCCTCAGCTACAAAGGCTACCTGCGCCAACCTTCTTTTCAAATACCTTTTAACGCCATATTGGATGTGCCCATTGCCAAAAATGCCAAAATGGGTGTAGAAGGCGGCCTTATAGCCGAAATGATACCCGGCGAGGTGGGCAGTGGCAACAATGACTATTACACCTACATATACATCGTGTCGCGCCTCAAATCATCACTCAGGGCCGGGGCGCACATCAATTTTGACCTTAAAAACGGCAGCGCCATTGAAGTAGGTTTTTTATACAACCGCATGTTGGGCAGGCTCGGCAGTTTTTATATGGACTACGACCCCTCAAACTCAAACACCGTGGTGAGCAACCGAAGCGTATTGCAAGGTCATTTCTTTGCCCTGAATTTCTTATATTTTTTGCCTTAAAGCAACCACCCGAACCGCGGCAGGTTTATAAAATTACGTGGCTGGCATGCACCTGTATTTATTTTTGCCACGTTAATGGCATGGTAGCCACCCATTGCGCTTGGAAGAAATTGAAGAACAACATAAAACCCCTGCTGAAAAACCAAAGCGGAAGCGAGGTAAGGTGTTCATTTGGACTACCTTAATCGTGCTCAGCCTGTTTGTGGTATTTCAGCTCGTGTTTCTTTTCTACTCCGACCAGCTTTTTGGTCGCGTGCTCAAGGGAGTTATTGCCCAGGGCTCAAAGGGCGTGTACCAGTTGCAGTACGACCATGTGCGCTTCAACATTTTCAGAAACGAAATAGAGTTTACCAATGTGCAATTGGTTTCAGACTCGGTTCGCTTCAAAGAGCTGAGTGTAGATCCTGCCCTCAGCAACCGCCTCATCGATTTCAGCTCGCCCCACATTTCGGTGCAGGGCCCCAGTTTTATCAAATTGTATTTTGATAAGGTGTTGAAAATAAATGAACTGCTGCTTGAAAAACCCGTATTGCACATGCGCGTATATGGCGAACTGCGAAAGGGAAAGGTGGGTTTCAGAAATTTTCACGAGGTGGTTTCGGAGTATATCACCTACCTGCGGGTGCGCTCGCTCGATGTGCGCGACGGCGCCATAGCCATTACCGCCATAAACCAAACCGGGCGCAAACACTTTGAAATAAACGACATAAACAGCACCATGGAAGGTTTTGTGCTCAATAAGTCAAACGAAAACGACTCGCTTATTTCGCTTGACAACCTGAGCCTTTCGCTGGGCCAAAACTACTTCCGCCTCGATAGTATCAACATGATCAATTTTGAAGGCATGAGCTTCAGCACCAAAGACTCAGTCATCAATTTCGACAACTTCAGCCTGCAAAACCGCATGCTGCTCAATACGGTAAACCAACCCTCATTTGTGTTTAAAGACCTAGGCCTTAAGGGCGTCAACTTTTCGCAAATGTATTTCAACAACAATTTCAATGCGCGGCTCATAGTGGCCGACTCGGGTGTGGCATCTTACCGCATGGTAGCCAAGCCCGACTCTGTAGCTGCCTGGACCAAAATAAGCCACTTGTTTGATACCATTTCGGTTGACAACATTGTGATGCTGAATACCCAACTGGCCTACGAAAAGAAAATAGGCAAGCGACAGCCCAACCTGCACCTACCCATCAGGCGGCTCAACCTGCAATTTTTCCTGCTCGACTCAACCGCCTTCTTCAACGATAGACAGCATTTTTACTCCAAAAACATAGACCTTGATTTGGGTAGTTTTGATATTTACTCAAAGGACAAAAGCCAAAAAATAAGCACCGAATCGTTCAGCTTGTCCACCTTGCGGCGCGAGATGCTGCTTTTCAATGTGTCTATCCAATCGCTGTTGCAAAAACCCGATAAGGCAAGTGTAAACGGCCACATACGCTCCATACAATTCTTTGGGCTCGACCCGCTTATTGCCCTGCAAAACAACGAGGTAATAGCCCGCGCCGTGCTTTTTGAAAACCCCGAAATAAACATACAACAGCCGCAGGTAGCGGGGCAAAAGTTTAACAACCAAACCCTCAACACCATTGTAAAAAAACAATTCAGAAAAGTACATGTCACCAATATTGAGGTGGACAATGCACAGCTGAATGTAATGAATGCCAAAGGAGCCAAAGTGGCCAACCTGCAACACGCCAAGCTGTATTGCAACAATTTTAAAACCTACAACACCCCGGTGCCACCGCACAAGCACTTGTTGTCAGAGTGGTTTACCGCGCAGGCCGCCACGGGGCAGTTTGCCTTGGCCGACAACCTGCACGAGGTAAAACTGGAAAACCTGAAAGTGTTTTCGCAAAAAGGCGGCTTGTTTGCCGACAAGCTACAGGTTTATACCAAACCCGAACTAAGTGATTCGGCACTTGAAAACCTTACGGCCATAAAAAATGCGGAACTCTACCAAGTGAGTATAGAAGGCCTGAACACCGAGAAATTGCTGAACCAAAACCAGCTTGAACTGGAATATCTTGAGGCAAAGGGCCATAACCTGCTCAACTTTCAACTGAACCAAAACAGCACCGGCGCAAACCAACTTGAAGCGATAAAAATTGGGGAATTAAACATTGACAGCATTGACGTGCAAATGCAAATTGCCGGCAATGGCGAAACCCTGCTCAAAGGAAACGGCCTGCTTTTGCAAACCTGCGATTTTTACTGGGACACCACTTTTGCACCGGGTTTGTTTACGCTCTATTCCATACAACTTGAAGGAAACCAAATAGCGGCCAGCAACGACCAATTGGGCCACCTTTTTACCGCAAAGGGAATGAAAATAAACAGCAGCTACAACTTGTTGCAGTTTACCGGCATCAAACTAAAACCCTTTGAAGACAAATACACCGGCAAAACCGCCATGTGGTACAGTTCGCCCGTTACACGCTTTAGCGGTATAGACCTGCCCTTGTTTTTTAGCAGCAGGCAGTTGCGCGCCGACAATTTTTACGCATCAAAACCCCAAATTGCCTACCACGGCATAGAAACGGGCAATAATGGCTTTGCCAACTTTTTGCTGAGCCCATTTGAAAAAACCGCCAAACTATGCAATACGGCCCATATTGGAAGCATTAGGATACACGAAGGAAAAGTGCACTACACCAACCACGCCCCCAGCAAAGAGGTGGAATACAACCTGAGCGACCTGATGGTTTACATGGAAAAATTTGCCATAGATTCATTTACCGCACAAACTGATACCAACATCTTCTTTTCAAAAAAATCAGAAATCTCTTTTGAGAATTTTGAGCAGCGGGCCAATGACACTTCCATGATTTTGTCAATTGGCGCCACCAAGCTTTACCCGCACAAACACCGCGCACAGCTTGAAGGATTGGAGCTGCGAAACCGCAAAGCAGCGGGCACGCTGGGCCACTTTTCCATTACCTCAGAAAAAGCCGATTTGTACCAACTCAACTTCCACAGCTTTTTGGTGAAAAAAACCGTGGAGCTACAAAAGGCCCTGTTTACCGATCCGGTTTTGACCATTGGCTTGCGCAAAAAAACCGCAGACAACCAAGCCTTTTTTGAGTATGACTTGCCCAAGGCCATCACCAAAAACTACAGCCACATATATGCCGATTCGCTGATGATGAACAGCGCCCGGCTGAAGGTAAACTACCGAAATAACAACACGGGAACCATAGCCAGCAAATCAGTTGACGGCTGGAATGTACTTTTTCAGGTATTTGAAATTCACCGCAACTTCAGCAAACTCGATTTTTTGTACTCGCGCGCCATACTTGCCGACCTGCCCGATTTTGAATACGAACTTGAAGACGGGCTCAACACCATTAAAATGCGCAACATGAAAGTGGATGTAAAACGTGGCAGCATTTACCTTGACTCCGTTGCGCTTTCGCCCAAATACGACAAGGATTTGTATGCGGCTACCTACGGCAAACAAACCGACCGCATTGAGGTGGTAAACGACTATACCATGATCCACAACTTTGATTTTAAAGACTGGCTCTATCATGGAAATTACCACGCCGATAAGCTCCATATTTCAGAAACCAATGTGAGTGTGTTTACCGACAAAACACTGCCCGAGGATAAGGCCACACTGAAACCCATGCCACAGGAAATTTTGCATAACCTGCCGGTTAAAATACTCATAGACAAAACGGAGTTTGAAAAAATCAACGTCAGCTATGAAGAGAAGGTATCAGACCAAATAAAACCCGGTATTATCTACTTTACAGGGATGAAAGGCTCTGTGTCGCTTTTTACCAACTACGAACCGCAGATGGATACCAACACCGTGAAAGTGCATGTAGAAACAGGACTTATGAAAAATGGCTTTGTGGTTGCCGACCTGACCATACCGCTGGGCGATGAAGAAAATACCTTTACTTTTAACGGGAGCATGAATGGCATGGACATGCGCGAAATCAATCCGCTGCTCATCAGCTTGGTGCGTATTGAAATAAGCAGCGGGCAAACAAGCCGCATGGACTTTAACGGCACCGCCAACAAATTTGTGTCGTATGGCGAAGTAAAGCTCATTTACAGCGACCTGAAAGTGAAAGTGCTTGATCCTGACAGCAATGACGATCCTACCTGGAAGGAAAAAATACTCCAACTATTGGCCAATAGTTTCATTATCAAAAGCAGCAACCGACTATTCCCCAAAACCGGAAAGATTGACTACATACGCAACGAGCACAAGTCTATTTTCAACTACGGCGCCAAGTCGTTGCTCACGGGTATAAAAACATCCATAGGCCTTAAAAACAAAGAAGGGGTACAAAGCAAATAGCAACTTAGGGCTTAAAAAATCAAAAAACCGGCAAACTGAGCTATGTTATTGTATTAATCAATCAATAACCTGTACTTTGGGCATTCTTTAAAAAAAACTGTTTGATATGAACCAAGTAAGAAACCTTGAACCCAAAATAATCTGGAACCACTTTGAAGATTTGAACGAAGTGCCCCGCGCCTCCAAAAAAGAAGAAGGCGTGGTGCAGTGGATAATAGATTTTGGCAAAAGCCTTGGGCTCGAAACCCTTTGCGACCACTGCGTAGCACAAGGTCTGGGCAATGTGGTGATTAAAAAACCCGCAAGTCCAGGCATGGAAGACCGACCAACGGTTATCCTGCAATCGCATCTTGACATGGTGCACCAAAAAAACAGCGATACCGATTTTGACTTTGGCACACAAGGCATCCAATCGTTTATTGATGGCGATTGGGTAAAAGCCAATGGAACCACGCTGGGTGCCGACAATGGCATGGGCGTAGCGGCAAGTATGGCCGTTCTCTCATCAACCGATATAAAACACCCCGCCATTGAAGCCCTGTTTACCATTGACGAAGAAACGGGAATGACTGGCGCCATTAACATAGACAACGACAAATTGCAACTCACAGGCAGCATTTTGCTTAATCTGGATACCGAAGACGATGATGAATTGTGCATAGGCTGCGCCGGTGGAATAGACACCAATGTGAGCTGGGAATATGAAGAAACCGAAGCAGCAGGCACGGGCATGAAACTCGTGGTAAAAGGTTTGGTAGGTGGCCACTCAGGTATGGACATTATTCTGGGCCGCGGCAATGCCAATAAAATAATGAACCGCCTGCTCTACAAAACCCGCGAAATGTACGGCGTACGCATTGCCTCTATTGACGGCGGTGGCTTGCGCAATGCCATTCCACGCGAGTCGGTGGCTATACTTAAGGTACACAATGTGCCCGGTTTCAGAAAACACATCATTGGGCTCACCGAGCAAATTGAAGCAGAATACCACAATACCGATCCTGCCCTGCGCATAACCATTGAAGAAATACAAGTACCCGCCAAGGCAATGTCAGCAGCGGCACAAGATGCACTTTTAGCTGCCATTTATGCTTTGCCAAACGGCGTGTACCGCATGCATCCGCAAATACCTGATTTGGTTGAAACTTCCTCAAGTTTGGCGCGCATTATTGTGGGCGATGGAAAATTCACTTCGCAAAGTTTGCAACGTAGTTCATCTGAATCAGCCAAAATGGACCTTGCCAATGCCATTCGCTCGGCTTTTGAACTTATAGGTGCCAATGTGCAGCAAGGCGGCGAATACCCGGGTTGGGAACCTCTGCCCGATGCGCCCATCTTGAAAACCATGCGCAAACTGTATGAAAACATGTTTAACGAAGCACCCAACGTAAGGGCTTGTCATGCCGGCCTTGAATGTGGCATCATAGGCAAGCATTTTCCCGGATTGCACATGATTTCCTTTGGCCCAACCATCAAAGGCCCACACTCGCCCGACGAGAAAGTGAACATTAAATCAGTAGATAAATTCTGGAAATTCCTGCTCAATACCCTGGAGCATATTCCAAATATGTAGTGGCAATAACTTACTTGCTATAAAACACTTAAACCACCTTGGTTCTATCAACAATAAAACGATTGGAATGAAGGTGGTTTTTTTATGCGTAGCCTTTTAGCTTGTAGGCAACAAAACCCACCCACTCGTGTAGCAACGAGGACCAGGCGCTCATGACCCCGGCATTCGGCAACAAAAAAGTACTGAGTTGGTAATCGCTGCGCGCGTAGGGCGGATCAGTAGGAAAAACATCAAAAACCAAACCTGCCCGCCTGAAACAAGCTGCCGAGCGCGGCATGTGGCTTGCCGAAGTTATAAGCAGCAGATTTTGGTAGGTTGAACCCTTAAGAAGCGCAGCTGTGAACACGGCATTTTCGTAGGTGTTGCGCGCTTCAGATTCTGCTATTACATCTTCCTCAGGAATGCCAAGGTTCAGCAGAAATTGTCGTAAGAAACTCGCCTCGCGGTATTCATTGTCAAAAATGCGGCTTGAACCACCGGTTATGAGTATTTTTTTGATATGCCCTTTGGCGTACAAATCAACCGCTTGCATAATTCGGTCGCCACCCGATGAGAAATGTGCCACATCAGTTTCGCGGTTCACATAAGTCATACCGGTAAGTACGATGCCATAATCGTAGGTTTTGCCCAGGTCATCCGCCCTTATTTCTTCAGGTGAATAAAGGCGTTTTATTTCATTGAAAATAAATCCATTGGAAAACACAAACAGGAAGATGAGCGCCGCAGCAAAGCGACGTTTTTTGCGTTTTGGATTTCGGCTGAAAAAAGCCCAAAGCAACAAGGCAAAAAACCAATGCGAAGGCACTATGAGAAAGGGAAATATTTTGGAGCTTACAAAAAACAACCACGAACTTCCTGAGGCGCTTAACAGCTCGATGCTCAGACAGGTCATTTGCCTTCCTGCCCAACTTTTACCACCTCGTAAATGAAATACTTGGTGTCGCCGCGCCAGAAAAAAGTGTAGTATTTTTCGTTGTACCTAAGCTTTACAGGATACCTTCCATCTACCGCCTTTTCAATATCTTCCAGCACTTGCTTCTCATCTTTTTCCACCGAAAAATTCCAAAGGTTTGACGATATATCGCCGCCTTCGCCTGTGGCAAGACCGCCACTGAGCAATTGCCCTTCGTAGGTTTTGAAGATGGTGCCTTTGTGGCTGAGTTTTACTATTGTTCCTGAGCGATATCCTTTGCTGTAGTTAAGGTTGTAGGCAAGTGTAAAAGCAAGCACTGCAACCAAAAATGCCACTATGCCTGAAATAATGAGTATCCGCTTCATTCCGTATGGGTTTTGGGCTTCAAAATTAGTTTTAATAAATATGACAAAACGGGCTTAAACTTTAGATAACATGGTTTGGCATACCACCCAACAAAAGGAGCAATTGCCCGCCGCATAAACAGTTTTACAGCTTATCGAATTTGCGCACAATTACCTTATCTTCCAATTTAATCTTGGCTATATAGGTACCTGTCTGTAAGGTTTTTAAATCAATATTTTTTTGTTTTGACTCTATGAGGAGTTGCCCGCCTAAGTCGTAGATTCTTATGTATTGTGGCTTGCCGGTGGTTTCTATTTTAATGAAATCGTTGGCAGGATTTGGATACATTTTCAAGGAAACTTCCGGGTTTTCTATTCCGGCATTTTCGTCAACTGTTATTTGCACCGTGTCGCGTCCTTCGCACAATTTGTCGGTATAAACTATCACGCGCACTTCGTGGGTACCCAATCCAAGCTCGCTGCCGCGTATGGTTAGCGTGGGTTTGGGCAGGCCTATAGACCATATATAGTTGCTGAAACCATCTCCCGGATTCAGGGTAAGTTTTACCTCGGGTCTAATGGTCATGTCAGGTCCCAAATTAGGTCTTGGAATGGCGTATAGGGACAAACGGGCAGAATCTGAAACAGCTACACCATCGCGGTTGCGTGCTATGCAATAGTAAAATCCGGTATCCTTTTCTGAGATTTTGCTGAATTTAAGTCGCGGCTTGTCGGTGTTTGAAACCATCACGCCATTGTGGTACCACTCATAATTGATGGGTGCGGCGCCGCTCACCTGCACTTGCATTACCAAATCTTTGCCTGCACATATTTTGGTGCTTGCGGGTTGTTTGTTTATCTGTGGTGGCGAAAAGATAAAACCTTGCGAAGTAAACAAGCCTCGGCCATGTGTTGCCGCCAATATGGTAAAGTCCGAACTTCTCATTTTGAGCATGTCCACGCGCACATTGGCTAAACCATTGTTAGATTGGCTCCAGTTAGGAAAATTGGCAGTAAAGTTTGAGGTGGACCAAATACCAAGTTCGGTGGCCAGTATCACATTGTCTTCATCAGTGGGGTTCATCAAGCACCATCGCACAGGCAAATCGGGCAAATCGCCTTCTTTGTTGTACCAGTTTTGTCCGCCATCGCCACTGTACCAAACCGATTTGACGCCGTAGTTGTGAAAAGTAATAATGATTTTCTTCTCAGAACCACCAAACTCTATGGACGAAATAGCCCCGGTGGGAAACTGACTTGAAGTTATTTCGGCAATGACCGGACTTGATGAATTGGCATTTTCGATAACAAACAAACGGCCTGAGGCGGTACCCGCAAACACTGTGGCATTGTTGGTTTGGAAAGGCGAAACCTTAACAGCCGTTGCCAAAGAACCAAATTGGTATTTGATGTAATCAGGCGTTGGCGAAGCGTTTATTCCACTCAGTTTCAAAAGGGCTGAGTCGGAATAAGGTGCGTATAAAATTTTGTTGTAGTCGTCATAGTCAGTTGGGTTAATAAACCATCCCGAGGTGGTATTGTCCCAGTGCATCTGGGTGAAATACGTGCCATTGTTGATGGAGCGGTAGTAGCGGTTGTAAACGTAAGCCGTTACCTGATTAGTTGGGTCAAGTTGGTCTATATGACAAAAGCCACCATCACCGCCGGTAGGTCTGTCGGTTTGGTTCAAGCCAAGTGTTTGAAAACGCTGTGTTCCATTATCTTGTGCTCCCGCCAAAAAGTATGCTTTGTTCGTATCGGGGTGTAGGTCGCAGGCATAAAACTGCACGGTATTGAAGTTTTTTACCTGATGGCTGAATTGCGGACTGCTTGTGTTTACATTGTTGCTGTAAAAAATACCACCATCGTTGCCAAAGACCACCTCTGAGCTGCTGCCGGGTTTAAAGGTAATGGCGTGTTGGTCGGCATGCACTTCGGGGAAGCCAAAGCCGCCGTACCAATGACTTATTTGTTGCCAATTGCTTCCGCCATCACTGCTTTTAAACAAATCAACCGCGCCGGCATACACCACATTTTCGTTGTTTGGATCAACCGCCAAAACCAAGTCGTACCAAGCCTGTCCGCGGCTAAAGTCATCGGCAGGTATTCCGCTTTCGGCATCTGTTGGTTCGCTTACCGCATTCCAGGTTTTGCCCGCATCGGTAGTTACCGCAATGCGTTCTACTTTATTCGATTTTTCAAACATGGCATACACCACATTGGCATTTGATGGCGCACAAGCCAATTCTACGCGTCCTTCGCCATTGTAGCCCACGCTTTTCACATAGTTGCTTCCATCGTCGGTATAGTAAATCTCGCCATTGCTGTAATAGGTGCCTATCCATAGGCGGTTGTCGGCGCCCAGTTCCAGGTCTGAAACCCTGAAGCTTCCAATTCCGCCGGTTGCCACTTTGGTAAAATTGTCGCCGCCATCTTCTGAGCGATACAGGCCTGATGAAGCCATGCCGGGCTTGGTGGCATATTTGGGCGATGAATAATCATTGGCCACATACAACACCCCTTTTCCATTTTCGGCACGCACAATTAAATCGTTGATATAGAAATAATTGGTGGTGGCGGATAGGTGTTGCCAGTTTTTGCCGCCATCGGTGGTTTTCCAAATACCCGCTCCCGGTGCTCCCGAAATAGATTGTCGCCAGCCTTCGCCGGTTCCGGCATACATGGTATTGGCGTCAGTTGGGTCTATGGCCAGGCAGCTCACCGCTATATTGTCCCAAAAGTCGTCCACATTGCGCCAGGTCGAATCGGGATTGGTTATGTCGTTGGTGTACCAAAGTCCGCCGGTAACACCGCCTGCCCACACTTTTTTGTGTTTGCTGTCATTGGCATCAAAAACTATGGCGCGCACACGCCCACCCACATTGGTGGGGCCCAGTTCCATCCAGGGGCTGTTGTTGTCGCCGGGCACATTTTTAAGTTTTCGAGCGGCTACATTGCGGGCCATTATGTCAAACAACCGCTCGGGTGTGGGGCGCTTGAGCTGCGGATCCATAGTGAGCAAAAAATCCTGTTCCCAGGCCAAATCGGGCCGGTCGGTTTTTGCTTCTTCCATTTCTTCCTCATCTATTTGAGGGTTGTAAAATGCATGTTGACGCAAATAGACTTCATACGCTTCTCTGCTGTTTGTATTTTGGTTGGTTCTTGCATTTTTAAACACAAAAAAACCGGCAGCTGCCAATGCCAGGCCCACCGCTAAACTCCACTTAAACTTCATCCACATAAAATCTTGCCTTCAAAGAAACAATTTAGCTTTGGGTAAATACTTGTTGTTTGCCAAAATAAACCAACTGTGTCCAAGACTTTAAAAGCCTCATTCCGCCCGATGACTTGTGCGAGGTTGGGTTTTCTCACAAGCAATGCTCAATAAATCTCAATGAATCCGGTCATTGTGTCGGAGTCAATGTCGATGGATTTTTGGCAGGAAAAGAGCATATTTGAAAGGTTAAAAAACCAATACATTTTGCATAAGATTCTCCCGGTTATTCTACTCATTTCGTTGCTTACATCGTGCAAAAGTGCTGTATCGTATAAAGGACAGCGCGGACTGCAATTGCTCAAGGCAGAGGCGGTGCATTGGACCACGGGTCCCAACGGTTTTGAAGGCATTACCTACCAAGTTTACATTGAAAATTCTCGCGACAAAGAAGTGGAAATTGTTGGTTTTTGGGCCAATGGCTATGCATTTGATGTGGATTTGCACAGCGGAAAAGGCGAAATAAAATTGGTGGAAACCGTGAGTAGCGATGCCGCCAACAGCGCTGGCAAAGAGGCGCCTCCTTTTGTAGAAGATAAAGCCGAAGGACAAATAAAATACAGAATCAACAAAAAGGAATACTTGTGGCTAATAACGGAATTTGACCAACTGTACCCCGCACATGAACACTTACCTGAATAAGCTTTTTTGGCTGATGCTATTGCTAGTTGCCACAGCCTGCTACAAAGAAGAATCCGGTTTTAAACGCTACCACGAACCGGCCGTTCTCCCCAATGCCCGGTTTAAAATAACCATGATAGAAAATTGCCAACCGCCCTACCGCGTGCATTTTCAAAACCTTACCACCGATACTTTTGGCAACGAAAAATATGTGTGGGACTATGGCAATGGCGATACTTCGCATACCAAAATGGCCGCGGTAGCTTCATACAAAAGCGCCGGCGAATACCATATTAAGTTGCTGGCTATTAACGATGTAGGTATTGACACCTTTGACACGCTGGTGGTAATGCCTACACAGCAGGATGTAGTAGCCGATTTTGAATTTGGCAGTGCATACGGTGCTTATTTTTGGGAACCCTGCCCAGTGCAGTTTACCAACCTTTCGCAGCATGCCAAAACCTACACCTGGGAGTTTGGCGACAACCTAACGTCAACCGAGGAAAACCCGCTACATGTATTTTGGAACAAAGGCCAATATGTGGTAACGCTTTTCAGTGAATGTGGCGGGCAAGAAGAATCGGTGTATAAAACCATTACCATAGCCGGCCCGCCGCGTGTGTTTACCATTACCGAGCTGCACTTACTTTTTTTGCCTGAAAAATACATGAACGACATAGACACCGCCGATGGCACGCTGGGGCTCGATTTGTTTTTTGAAGCTTATCTGGGCTCCACCAAAGTACTCACAGGATCGGTGGTAAAAGGAGTGGACGGGCCCAAACAATTTCCAGTGATCTGGAAAAGCAATACCAAAATTTCAATTTCAGACTACAGCCAACCCCTGCTTATTCGCTACTACGACGATGATTTTAACGGTCGGCCACAGTTTATAGCCACCATGACCATTGACATGCAAGACTTGCAAAACAATTACTACCCCGACAGTTATTCAAAATTTGATCAGGACGACCTGGAAACCAAACTCTTTTTGCAATGGAAAAATCAATAGTAAAATACCTGTTGGCGTTTTGTGTGGTTTGGCTTTCGGGAAAGCTGCAAGCGCAACAAGCAGAAATATTTTTGGGTGGGCAATACAGCAAACCCTTCTCTATAAACAGACCGGTAAATTTCAGCGACACCGAAGGCAAAGGCCTGTTTGCACGTCCGGGCGGTGGTTTCACTTTTGAAATCAATAGCCGCAAAATGTTTGGTTTGGGCGGTTTGTTTGCCTACTCAGGTTTTGGTGCTGACTACCAAGCCCTTGGCGCTTCGCTTAAGGCAAGCAGTATTGAAGGACGTGGTTTGGTGGGCAGCACACAGTTTGGTCTGGGGCCGGTAGCCAATTTGCCCATTATTGAAAAACGCGTGTACTTTCAACTCAAAGCCTACACGGGTTTCAGGGCCATATCAGTTCCCGATTTTGTGGTGTATTACAGTCCGCAGGTTAGCCGTTTCACGCAGGTTGAATACAAAACCAACTCACAATTCAGCACCTTCTATCAGTTTGGCGGCGCATTTCAAGTGTTTGTCAACGAGAAGTTTGGCTTTAGTTTGGGCGCCGAATACCTGGGCGGCACCGTGACCACCCTATCGTATAAATACCTGACCAAAGGCAGCAAAATTGTAGAAGGTCACGACTCAATAAACCAATCTATACACTATTTCAGTAGCAAGTTTGGCTTGGTATTCCTACTTTAGTCAGGTGAAAAAATCCCGCACATTTTTGCCCCTTATCCTGGTTATACTGGGCTTGCAATGGGCTGTGGCGCAAAAGCAATACAGCCTGCAAACAAGCTACCACAACCAAGCCGTGGCTTTTTATGGCGGAATTGACGACTACAGCGGCCTTCTGCTGGGCCGTTGGCAAAACAGTACGGGAAGCCTGTATGCGGGTACTTTGTCGTTTTCCTTGAAAAAACAAGGACTTGAACTGAGCCAAACCCCCATTTTTTTTGGTGAAAACGAGCGAATAAATGTGTTGTTGGCGCGTAAACAAACCCCGGGTTTTCTGGCGGTGGGTTTTGAAAAAGCTTGCCATTTACAAGCCGCGGGCAACTACATATACCTGCTTGACCCCGCCCTGCAAAAGGTAAATACACGCTTCAGGGTGAGCTATTTTTTCAGAAATATAGACGAACCCGTAACCATGTCGGAGTTTCTGACTGATGATGTAGTGGTGCTGGCCCACCAAAAATTACTGGTAAGCTACAACCTGCAAACACGCCAAGCTATAGGCTACAACGATAGTTTGCAGCACATAGCCAACCTGATGCCGTTGGACGAAAAGCGCTTTGTGTGCACCGACAGCAACCGCTTTCATATACTCAATAGCAGTTGCCAAATTGTATCGAGCAGCGATGTGGGTTTTGCCATTACGCATTTGCAGGCACTAAGCAAAGGCCGCCCCGGCTACGTGGGTATTGCCTCGCAAAAACTGGCGGTACTCAACAATGGAGGCCACCTCATATACGACCACAATTGGCAGGAACTTGCGGTGTATTTTGATTCGTTGAAACACATTTTCTGGCATCAGGACAGTTTGTGTTTACTGGGCAAAAAAGGACCAAAATGGCGCCTGGCTATCTTGAATGATAAATTTGAGGTAGTAGCAGCCTACAAAATCCCGCTGAAAGAAGTGCCGCTGGATGTAAGACTTATAGACAACAAGATACTGAGCCTGAGCCGCCGCCTGCTCAATGGCCACCGCATTGACAACCTGAGCATTTCGCGGCGCACAAAAAACCGCTTGTACCGGCAGCCGCATGCTTTTATCACTTCGGTTTATCTCGATTCTATGGCGATAAGCTCAGATTTTACCTACTTGCATCCAAAATTTTACATTGACGTAGAACTGGGAAACAACGGCCCTGACACCTTAAAAAAAGTAGCCCTGAACTGGCAGAGCAGCAACGACACAAGTTGCCGCGGAAAAGTATTTGCCCAAAACTTCAAGGTAAAAATTCCGCCGGGCTACAAGCAAGTGGTACCGTTCATTTTTACCGACTCGTTTTTGGTACCCGAAACACAATACCGGATTTGTATAAGAGTGAGCAGCCCCAATGGCATGGCCGATACCCTCCAAAGTGGCCGCAGTGGCTGTACCGAAGTAACATTGCCTGTAGGAATTGAGCAGATGGCCCAAAGCAATTTTGATATTCCAACCCTGTGGCATGCAGGCGATCAGATTGACATTAAAGGTGCGTATAAAGCCCAATTGGTTGATTTAACCGGACGGGTTTACCACCTGCAAGGGCCACGGTTGCAAATTCCCAATACATTGCCAACAGGATTTTATTTTATACGAATTCAGCGCAATAACGCTAACCTTTGTAAGAAGATTTACCTCATTAATTGACTTAATTTAATGGCACAAGGCAGCCTTTACCCATCAAAAACCTATAATTCATTTGTGAAAAAAGCAATATTCCTATTTACTCTCAGCAGCATCCTTGTATTGCTTGGTAATTCGGCTTTTGCCCAAAGCAAAGTGGTGCTTTCGGGCTATGTGTATGAAAAAACTTCAGAAGGCGATTCCATTCTGCCGGTCAGCAATATCAATGTCATCAACCTGCGCAACTTTACGGGTACGGTAAGTTTAAACAACGGCTATTTTACCCTTGAAATAAAAAAAGGCGATACGGTGGTTTTTTCGTCCATAGCACACACCACCGATACTTTTATTTGCAGCACCGATGAGCCGCGCTCCAAATTGTTTCTCACCGTAATACTCAAACCCGAGTTTCACCCGCTCAATTCCATTGATGTATATGGAAAAGACTTTGAAGGTTTCAAACACGATTTTGTGCATCTTGAAGTAAAAGATACCGTATTTATCCGCTTGGCTCCGCAGTGGAAATTTGAGCCTATGAAACAAGGTTTTGGTGTCACCATCAACGGCCCGCTCACCGCCCTGTGGAACGCCTTTAGCAAACAAGGAAAGGAATTGCGCAAGCTGGCCATGCTTATAGAAGCCGAGGAAGAGCAGAACTATATGGACTCGGTGTATAAACGTCCTGTAGTGCTGAGCTTTTTAGAGCTGGACGAAAGCGAAATTGAAGACCTGGTAAATTTTTGCAACTTCTCAAAACAATATGTGGGCCGCGTAACCGACTATGAGCTTTTGCTGGCATTGGAACACTGCTACCAGGAGTATAAAAAATTCCACCACTAGCGCCTATTCACCCACATGGTGCAACAGTAAATCGGCAATGTGGTATTCAAACTGTTGGTAGTTTAGGGGCGAAAGTACCTGCATCAGCAGCGGCCAATTGCTCAAATCTTCCGGTGCCTCGTTTCTTTTTATCATCCCCAAACAAAGCAACATCTTTTGTCGCAAGTTGTGTGTTTCGTTGGCCTTGCCGGCAAAGTATGGCAGGGCTTCCTTGTCACAATCAAACGCAACCGCATTGCCCGCCAATTGGTTGAAAACATAACTATAAATTGCCATGCTATCGCAGCCACCGTGCGCTATTGGTTTTACCAAACCCTGCGACAGCCAATTGAGGCAGTTGATGTAGGCTTTGGCTTCAATTACAAAAGGAGTTTTTTGCTCTTCAATCTGGTTGATGGCAAGTCGAAATGATTTTTCTGCCTTGGCATAATCGCCGCTAAGAGCAAGCAAACGCCCTTTGAGCACTTGTAGCGGACGCAATACCGGAAACTTGGCTATGAGCAAATCGGCAAGGTGCAGGGCATGCTCGTAATTGCCCAGCCGCTCTTCAATGGCAATGTATGGAATAAGGTAGTTGATGTCGTCGCTGTGTCGGCTGTAAGCCTCAAGCATATCGGCTTTGGCAAGGTCCAGCTTGTTTAGCCATGCATAGCACTGCGCGCGCAGGCACAATTGTTCATCAAGCGGATTGAGTTTTTGCAGTTGGTTGAGTTCAAAAACCGCATCGGTGTATTGTTTTATTTCAAAATAGCACTGTGCCAAAAACCAGCGGGTTTCAAAATCGATAGGATTTATTTGCAGGCACTTTGTAAAGTACGAAATCGCTTGGTTGCACTGCCCGTCAGCTTTGTAGGCTTTGCCAATGCGGTGGTAAATCTGGGGTTCAGCGCTCACCACTTTTTTCAGGGTTTTGTAGTCGCGAATGGCCTTTTGGTAATATTGGTTCTCAAAATAATAATCGCCACGATAAAGCAGCGCCTCGGGCAAAAGCGAATCTATTAGCAGGGCTGCATCAAACTGTTCAAGTGCTTTTTGGCCTTCGTTTAGCTCTACCCAAATTTTGCCCAGCAAGGCGTGGTAATTGGGTTCTTCGGGTTTCTGCTGAACCGCAATTACCGCCTCCTCGAGTGCTTTTTTGGGGTGACCATCTTGCCACCGCACCAATGCCAGTTTGTAGTGCGCCTGATGAATGCCGTTGTCTTTGGCCAATATTTTTATCAGCAGCTTCTCGGCATATTCGTAGTTTTCTTCAATAATGTAGTCGTCAACCGCCTCCAATCTTTTGGCTACATTTTGCGCCATTGCCTGCAAGCAAGCCAATACAAAGCAGGCTATCGTGAGTATTTTTTGCATAAGCAACCAATAGAATTAGGGGCCAAACGGTTGCGCCTACAAGTGAGCGAAAGCTTTGTTGAGGTCTTCAATCAAATCGTCGGCATCTTCAATACCCACACTCAGTCGTATGGTGCTGTCCATCAATCCCACTTTCAGCCTTTCTTCGCGCGGAATGGCGGCGTGGGTCATGCTTGCGGGGTGACCTATAAGCGATTCTACCCCACCAAGCGATTCGGCCAGGCTAAACAAATGGGTGTTTGAAAGCACTTTATGAGCCGCTTCCACGGTATCGTCTTTTAAGGTAAATGTTACCATTCCGCCAAAGCCGTCCATTTGTTTCAGGGCAATTTGGTGGTTGGGGTGGTCAGTAAATCCGGGCCAGCGCACCGATGCCACTTTTGGATGGCTTTTGAGAAAATGAGCCACTTTTTCGCCGTTTTCGCAATGCGCTTTTATACGTACATGCAGGGTTTTTATACCGCGCAATACCAAAAACGAATCCATGGGTCCGCACACGGCACCGCTTGAGTTTTGGATAAAGTAAAGTTTTTCAGCCAGTTCGTCGTCTGTGGTTACCAGTGCACCCATTACCACATCGCTGTGTCCGCCCAAAAATTTGGTAGCGGAGTGCATGACCAAATCAGCACCCAAGTCGAGCGGTCGCTGCAATATAGGCGTGGCAAAAGTGTTGTCAACGCATACTTTTATGCCACTTCCTTTCACCAAATTGGTTACCGCTTCAATGTCAATAACCTGTAGCATGGGGTTGGTTGGTGTTTCAACCCAAAGCAGTTTGGTGTTTTCGTTCATGTTTGCCTTCACCTCATCCAGGTTTTGCATGTTTACAAACCTGAATTTGATTCCAAAATGAGCAAATACTTTGGTAAAGAGGCGGTAGGTTCCCCCATAAATATCGTTGCCCGATACCACTTCGTCACCGGGTTTCAGAGTTTTGAGCACACAATCTATTGCGGCCAATCCGCTGCCGAAGCACAGGCCATAAGTACCGTTTTCGAGTGCAGCCAAACTGTCTTCGAGCGCCTTGCGGGTGGGGTTGCTTGTTCTTGAGTATTCGTAGCCCTTGTGCACGCCGGGCGCCGCCTGTACGTAGGTTGAAGTTTGGTAAATGGGGGTCATAATGGCTCCCGTAGTTGGGTCGGGTTGTACACCAGCGTGTATGGCTTTGGTTCCTATTTTCATCTGTCTCATTTGGAAATTGAACGGCAATACTAAGAAGAATTGCAACGTAAGCCAATGGAGATTGCTAAAGTTGATGCTTCAAAAAATTTCTTAAGAAAACCAAGCTCATCAAAGCATAAAGGCAGGAAAGTTCCCGCGAAAACAGGCTTGGATAAATTGCTAATATTTTGAATAACAAACCGATGCGGGATGTTTGCCGCAGATGGCAAGGCAAGCCATCAAGCGGCCAAGGCATGTTGCGCTGTTTGATTTGATTTTGGGGCAAAAGCAAGCTTGTTTGTGTCAGTTTAAAAATATGGCTTACTTTAGCTAAACAATTTCGTTATTGACCCGCTCAAACCATACAGATGTCGAAAAACCTAAGTGAACTTTCCGGTAGGAAGGGATTGAAACACAACCTTTTTGACGAGCTGGGCAAACTGGCTCTTACCGACGGAACTCCCGATAAAGCCGCACTTGCCAAAGCCGCCAAAGAATTTCTCATTGGCAAAGCAAACACCTACGGCACCGCCACATTTTATGATTTTATGCGTCCGGAAAACCAGGGCAAAAAAGCCTACGTATGCAATGGCAGTGCCTGTTTGTGTGCCGGAACCCAAGATGGCGTAAGAACTGAATTGGAAAAACACTACAAGGCCGATGAAATAGGCGAAATGTGCTGCTTGGGTAGATGCCATGAGAATGGTGCTTTTCACATAGATGGCAAAAACTACTCAGCCAAATCGGCAACGGAAATAGCACAAATAGCTACACAAGGAAGGCAAAATGGAGTACAGGGCAACAACGACAAATATGTGGTGGAGTGCCACGGCACGCAAGTGCTTACCGCTCCTTTTCCCGGAGTAGATGCCTACTACCAATTGTTGCTGAGCATGATAGAGCGTGGCAAAGACGCTTGCCTTGATGATATTAAAGAATCAAATATCCGAGGTCGCGGGGGCGCAGGTTTCCCCATGTGGATCAAATTGGATGGCTGCCGCAAAGCTGAATCGAACCAAAAATTTATAGTGTGCAATGCCGATGAAGGTGACCCCGGTGCTTACACCGACAGGTACCTTTTAGAAGCACAACCACATTCGGTATTGTTTGGAATGGTGATGGCCGGCTATATAACAGGTGCCGATTACGGAGCGGTTTACATAAGAGCCGAATATCCTGAGTCGATAGAAATAACCGAAAACGCCATAAAAGACCTGTATGCCAAAGGTTGGCTGGGCGAAAACATCAAGGGAACCGGTTTCAACTTCAATTTCAAAGTGATAAAAGCACAAGGTGCCTACATCTGCGGCGAAGAAACGGCCCTGCTGAACTCAATTGAAGGTCAAAGACCCGAAGTTCGCGTTCGTCCACCTTATCCGGTACACAAAGGCTTGTTTAATAAACCGACGGTGGTAAACAATGTAGAGACTCTGGCTGCGCTGCATTACATTCTTGAAAAAGGAGGCGCACACTATGCGGGCATAGGTCGCGGCAAGTCAACCGGCACCAAATTGATGTCGCTCGACAGCCACTTTAACAAACCCGGCATATACGAAGTTGACATGGGAACGCCGCTTAAAACGGTATTATATGATTTGGCCGGCGGATTCAAAAAACCGGTAAAAGCCGTACATATTGGCGGTCCGCTTGGTGGTTTGGTGCCCGTTCATAAAATTGAATCGCTCACCGTTGATTTTGAATCATTTGCACAAGAAGGCTTTTTGTTGGGTCATGCCAGTGTATTGTGCGTGCCGCAAGAGTTTCCGATAGTGAAATACCTGGAACATTTATTTGCCTTTACCTCACACGAAAGCTGTGGCAAGTGTTTCCCATGCCGATTGGGTGCCAAGCGCGGCTCCGAAATGTTTCACAAAGCCCAAACCGAAGACTACAAAATAGACCGCGAGCTTCTGAACGACCTCATCCATACCATGGAAACCGGCTCACTCTGCGCCTTGGGAGGCGGAGTTCCGTTGCCTATCAGGAATGGGCTTCAG
>WGNN01000023.1 GCA_016124515.1 bacterium | reverse complement strand
TTGTGTTTCAACTTGGTATATAATCATGTCACCCCTTCGGGGTTTAGCGGGGTTGTGTTTCAACTTGGTACATAATTATGTCACCCCTTCGGGGTTTTGTGTGGCTTGTGTTTCAACTTGGTATATAATTATGTCACCCCTTCGGGGTTTTGAGTGGTTGTGTTTCGACTTGGTACATAATTATGTCACCACTTCGGGGTTTTGTGGAGTTAATGTCCGTCTCGACAAAGTCGAGATGCGGCTGCCAACTGAAAACTGCCAACTGAAAACTGCCAACTGAAAACTGCCAACTGAAAACTGCCAACTGAAAACTGACCACTGAAAATCTCGCCAAAGTCGAGACACGGCTGCCAACTGAAAACTGACCACTGCCAACTGATAACTTAGGTACAACAGGAAATATTTTGAGCATCAATACCTGATTGTCAAATCGATTTGCCGCCCTTCAGCCGCAGCTTTTTTGTCCATTTTGGTACCCAAGGCCATACCCAGAAACAGGCCAATGGGCAAACCAACTCCCACAAAAGCCATGTTATGAATAGCCATAGCAAAGGCAGTTCCTATAGGCAAACCCAGCGCCGTCATGCCCACCGGCAACCAAGTGTTTCTATAATGGTTCTTGGTTACAAGCTTCATTTTCCTTTCCAGATTGATCAATATCTTCGTTTGTGATTTTTTCAGTTGCTTGCTGTACTGTTTTTCTGAACCAACTGCAGAATTGATGTTGTCAATTTCATGGTTTAGTATGGCAATCATTTTATCGGTAAGCGGCTGTTTTGCTACTTCGTTCAGCACAGTATTCACCTGGACATAAAGCACTTGTGTCCGTTCTTTTTGTTGTAGCTGTTCATGTGGTTCAAGTGTTTTCAGTATCATTTGGCTTTTTATTTTTTTGGATGTATTTATTATATGTAGAATCAAACAGCTACCACAACCTTTCCCATGCTTTTTCCTGACCTGAACAAGGCAATGGCATCATGCATTTGCTCAAAGGGAAAGCTATGCCCCACAAGAGGCGGTTCTATTTCAAGTGCTTGCAATTTTTCCAATACTTCGTGCAAAATCTCCACCCGGTCGTAGAGCCAAATCAAGTTAAAACCCATCACCGATTTATTAGATTTTGGCATGCGCATAATATCCAGTTTGGGCCTTTTAATGTATTTAATGGCCGTTTTGAGCATATTGGGTTTGCCCGAGTCGCTGGTAAATGAAGCAGAACCAAAAGTAATGAGCCGGCCCATGGGCGCTAAAGCCTTGTAGCAGGGCATAAAAAGTGGTCCGCCTATGGTTTCCAAAACCAAATTCAATTCCCTGCCATCGAGTGCATTTTTTATTTGATTATTAAATTCTTTGTCATTTCGAACAATGGCTCGGTCATAACCTTGCGTTTCCAACAAAAAATCCGCTTTTTTCTGTGAACTGACCGTGCCAATGGTATAAGCATGGTATTTTTTGGCTATTCTATTGGCTAATATGCCAACACCGCCTGCACCTGATTGTATCAATACCGTTTGGTTTTCCTTAAGGTTGCCAAGTACGCGAAGGGCATAATAAGCCGTAAGTCCTTGCACCACAAAACCTGCTCCTTGCTCAAAGCTCCAATGCTCGGGCAATTTGGTAAGGTATTGGTAATGATGGTTTAAGTGGCTCACATAGCCTCCAAATTTGGTAGCGCCCATCACGCGGTCGCCTATGCGGTAACTGCTCACATTTTTGCCAATCGCAATCACTTCGCCGCTGAATTCCAATCCCGGAATAAAACTGCCTTTCGGAGTGGCTTCATACAATCCCTGCATGGCAAAAATATCTGCAAAATTGAGACCAATGGCTTTCACAGCCACCTGAACCTCATCACTTTCGGGTTCTGCCAATGGTTCTTCCACCAATTGTAAATGGTTGATATTGCCTGCTTTGGGCATGCGGTAAACGCGTCGTTGCATCCGTTTCGTTTAAAGTCATTGCAATAATACATGTTGAGCAAATGCCAAACAAAGTGTTGGATTAACGCTTTGTAATTCAGTGGAATAGGCTTGGTTTTGATGGCCATTAATTGCGTTTCAGAAGCTGCCGGCAATCATTTATTTTTGAAAAAAGTTTTAAAAGTTTGGAAGTTCACCAAAAGCAAAACGGAAATAGTAAGCACTTGCGCAGCATGTTTGGCAATTATAAGTTAGCCATCATGTCAGTGTGTGAAAATCTATTTTATTATGAATCTGAGCTGAGAATGGATGTACTCTTAAAATAAACACTTAATTAAGCAAGCAAATGGCCATTAAGAAATTACCAATTATAATGCACGGCATCACGGGGCGTATGGGTTATAACCAACATTTGTGCAACAGCATGTTACCTATAATAAAGGAAGGTGGCGTAAAACTGTCAAACGGCGATAGGATACTGCCCGAACCCATTTTATTGGGAAGGAACAAAAACAAACTTGCTCAAATAGCTCGCGATAAAAATATCAACCAATTTACCGACGATTACAGTATCATAGAGTCAACCGAAAACGCGGTATTTTTTGATGCAGGCACCACCTTAATGCGCCCTGAATTGCTGGAAAGAGCCATGAAGGCAGGTCAACATATTTACTGCGAAAAACCTATTGGCATGTCATTGACCGAAGCCGAAAATATCTGCCGTATTGCCAAAAACACCGGTGTCAAAACCGGCATTGTAATGGACAAGCTGTTCTTGCCGGGTCTGTTAAAATTGAAACGCCTGGTAAATGAAGGCTTTTTTGGCCGAATAGTAAGTATCAAAATTGATTTTGGCTATTGGGTATTCAGTGGTGAAAATAAGGAACAGATGGCACAGCGACCTGCCTGGAATTATAAAAAATCGGAGGGCGGAAGTATTATTTTTGATATGATGTGCCATTGGCGTTATGTGTTGGATCATATAATTGCTCCGGTGCAAAGTGTAGATTGTGTGGGGGTTACGGCAATCAAGCACCGCGTTGACGAAAAGGGGCAAACCTACACTGCTGATGCCGATGATGCCTTTTATGCCAATTTAATACTGCAAGATGGAATTATGGCGCAAATAAGCAGTTCGTGGTGTACTAGAGTTAACCGCGATGATTTGGTAACCTTCCAAGTGGATGGAACGCAGGGATCTGCTGTAGCCGGACTTACCCAATGCAAAACCCAGAGTTTGGCGCAAACACCGCGTCCGGTTTGGAATCCCGACCAACCCAATACCATCAATTTTACCGAACAATGGCAGCCCTACCTTGCCGAGGCTACTTTTGACAATGGTTTCAAAACCCAATGGGAAATGTTTATTAAGAGTCTCTACGGCGAAGGTAACTACATTTATACGCTCAACGAAGGCGCAAAAGGGGTGCAATTGGCCCAACTAGCCATGCAAAGCTGGAAGGAGCGAAGGTGGCTCGATGTGCAAGCACTCAATTTATAATACATTGAATTTTTCATAATAAGACAAAAATCATGGAAATAAAACTACCATCAGCTTCAGGCGCTTGGTACGCGTATGAAATTCCGCATCAGCAGGTTTTTCAAAAATATAATGGTCCTTTTAGTCGCGTGGCTTTTGCGGCAGCGCATGTAGTACCTATGCACAACGGAAGTCAAATAAATTGGGAAGCTACGATGGCCTATAGAAGGCATTTGTGGAGCTACGGTTTGGGGGTTGCTGAGGCTATGGATACCGCACAAAGGGGTATGGGTTTGGATTTTAACAGCGCCCGTGAACTTATAAAAAAAGCTATTGATGAAGCGAAGTCTTTTGAAGGAGCCTTACTGGCAAGTGGTTGTGGCACAGATCAATTGAAGGCTGATAAAATTTATTCAATAAATGAAATAATAAATGCCTACGAAGACCAAATTGCCTATGTTGAGAGTTTGGGCGGAAAGGTAATTCTAATGGCGAGCAGGGCGCTTGCGGCAAGTGCAAAAAGCGCCGATGATTATGAAAAAGTATATGACAAAATTCTTACACAGGTAAGGGAACCTGTTATTATTCATTGGCTCGGCGAAATGTTTGATCCGGCTTTGAAAGGCTATTGGGGCAGCGAAAACCATTATGAAGCCATGGAAATTGTCAACCGAATCATCACAAAACATGTACATAAAGTGGATGGCATTAAAGTATCGTTGCTTGACAAGGACAAAGAAGTTCTTTTGCGCAAAATGCTTCCCGATGGTGTGAAAATGTACACCGGCGATGATTTTAATTATCCTGAACTCATTGCCGGCCAAGAGGGTAAATACAGCCACGCCTTGTTGGGTATTTTTGATGCCATTGCTCCGGCAGCTTCTGCCGCTTTGCATCAACTCAGTTTGGGTAATGAAAAAGCCTATTTTGATATATTCAATCCAACGGTGGCGCTTAGCCGACATATTTTTTCTGAACCTACGAGGTATTATAAAACAGGGCTGGTTTTCCTGGCTTGGCTCAATGGTTTTCAAAATGATTTTATCATGCTAGGCCAACAACAAACAGCCCGATCTACCCTGCATCTTGTAGAAACCTTTAAATTGGCCTGTCAGGCAAATGTGCTTGTCAATCCTGAGTTGGCGCTGCAACGAATGCAACATTTTTTGAACGGATAATAACAAAATACAAACCGTAATAAACCGGTAAATAGTCTCTTGAAATTATGGATATAAACAAACTTTCAATAAACACAGCAACTTTTAAGCACCTGAACCTTAAAGAAGTGGCTGATCTTTGTTCGAAAAATAATATTACCGCAATTGGTCCGTGGCGCGACAAAGTAGAAGAAATAGGCTTGAAAGAAGCTGTGAAAATAATAAAGGATGCCGGTCTTAAAGTTTCAGGATTGTGCCGCGGTGGTTTCTTTTCGGCTGACAGCCACCAT
The DNA here is from genome assembly GCA_016124515.1 of bacterium. Lineage (GTDB taxonomy): Bacteria > Bacteroidota > Bacteroidia > CAILMK01 > JACPUW01 > JACPUW01. Next base: position 8,106 of record WGNN01000023.1, on the reverse strand, counting down.
AATATGGATGACAACCAACGCGCCATAGAGCAGGCCGCTGAGTTGGGTGCAGATTGTCTTGTTATAGTTTCGGGTGGCATGTTGCCCAATAATAAACGCTTGAGCGACAGCCACCAATATATACAAGAAGGCTTGGCGCTCATGGTAGAATACGCCAAATCGCTGCAAGTGCCAATTGCCTTGGAGCCGCTGCATCCTATGTATGCCGCCGACCGATGCGCCGTCAATTCGCTTGAGCAGGCACTGCAAATTTGCAATGAAATAGGAGAGGGTATCGGCCTTGCCATTGATTCCTATCATGTTTGGTGGGATCCGCAGTTGTTCAAACTAATAAAAAAGGCCGGCGAAGACGATAAAATTCTTGCTTACCACGTATGCGATTGGCTCACCCCCACCTCCGATATGTTGCTCGATCGCGGTTTAATGGGAGAGGGAGTCATAGATTTAGAAGCCATTTCAAACGAAATATCAAATGCAGGATATAATAAATACGTAGAAGTTGAAATATTCTCAAACAGGTTATGGCAACTTCCGCCGCAACTGCTTATGCAAAAGGTAATTGATGCTTTTGAGAAGGAAGTTTAAAGGGGAATAATTGAAAATTGAAAAATCCAAATTAAAAATTGGTCTATAGGAGTTTAAAGGGGGATAATTGAAAATTTAAAAATGCAAATTGAAAATTGGTCGATGGGAGTTTAAAGGGCAATTAAACATTGAAAAATGCAAATTGAAAATTGAGCGCAAGGAAGTTTAAAGGGGAAAATTTTAAGGCCTGTCGGAATCTAATAGGGGCGGGTTTAAAGGATTAGAATGTCTAATATCTAAAGTCCAAAGTCTAATGTCCAAAAGGCAATTAAACATTGAAAAATGCAAATTTAAAATTGAGCGCAAGGAAGTTTAAAGGGGAAAAGTTTAAGGTTTAAAGGGTGACAATTAATAATTGAAAAATACAAATTAAAAATTGGACTGGAGATGAGTTTAAAGTGTAGAAGTTTAAGGTTTAAAGTTTAAAGAGTTTCTTTTGTCTAAAATATAATGTTATTAGTCAGAAGGTATAGCTCCTTCCCCCGCGGGGAAGGCTGCCTGCCCGAACCTGTAAGGGGCGGGGGATGGGGCGACAAGGAATCTCGGGTTTAAAGGGCAATAATTGAAAATTCAAAAATCCAAATTAAAAATTAGACTAAATTAGTTTCTGCTTACAAGCGCCAATCGATGGGTTCGCGGCTATTTTTTGCCAGATATTGGTTGCACAAGGCAAAGTGCTTGCAGCCAAAGAATCCGGAATGTGCCGAGAAGGGGGAAGGATGTGCCGCCTCTAAAATCAAGTGCTTTTCGGCATCAATCAGCTGCTTTTTTGAACGGGCAAACCTACCCCAAAGCATAAAAACCACCCGCTCCTGCTGTTCAGAAACGGCTTTTATGGCCGAATCTGTAAAGTTTTCCCAACCCCTGTTTTGGTGCGAAGCGGGTTTTGAAGCCTCTACGGTAAGTACCGCATTGAGCATCAAAACCCCTTGCCGTGCCCAGCCAGTCAGCTCGCCATGTGTAGGAATGGGCAGCCCCAACCCGGCATTTATTTCTTTGTAAATATTCACCAAACTTGGCGGCGGTTTTATGCCTTTGCGCACCGAAAAACACAAGCCGTGCGCCTGATTGGGGCCATGATAGGGATCCTGACCCAGAATTACACACTTCACCTGTGGCAGCGGACATAAGTTGAAGGCATTGAAAATTTCGCTTCCGGCAGGGTAAATCGTTTTTCCCGCCGCTTTTTCTTGCTGCAAAAAATGTTTAAGTTCTTGAAAATAAGTGCTTTCAAATTCCTTTTGCAATGCCTTGTACCAGCTTGGGTCAATTTTTGGTTTTACCTGTTCCGCCATGTTTACTTACTTATTTTTGCAGTAGAGCCGCCAAAAATAAGTTCTTGAGTCAGCATAGTCAATTGGATGCACCGCTAAAAATCACCTTTCTTGGCACGGGTACCTCGCATGGTATTCCCGTTATCGGTTGTGAATGTGAGGTTTGTCAATCGCCTGAGCCCTTTGATAAACGCTTGCGGAGTGCCGTGCTCATTGACTATAAGAATACCAAAATAGCCATTGATTGTGGCCCCGATTTCAGGTCCCAAATGTTGCGCGAAAAGGTAAAACACCTTGATGCATTGATACTTACCCACGAGCACCGCGACCACATTGCCGGCCTCGACGATATTAGGGTGTTCAACTACAAAAAAAATGGTCCTTTCGATATTTTTTGCCATCACCGCGTGGCCGACAACATCAGGCAGGGTTGGTCATATATATTTCAGCCAAATCCTTACCCCGGCATTCCAAGCATCAATTTCAGTTATATAGATCGTGATAGTTTTGCCGTGGGCGAGCTGCACATTGAGCCTGTTAAACTCATTCATTACAAACTTGAAGTGCTCGGCTTTAGAATTGGAAATTTTGCCTATTTAACCGATGTGAGTGCCATTCCTGATGAGAGTTTTGAAAAATTAAAAGGTCTAAAGGCGGTGGTAATTGGAGCCTTGCGTCAAACGCCCCATATATCACATTTCAGCCTTTCGCAAGCCATAGAAGCAGCCAATAAAATAAAGGCCGACCGTACCTATTTCATCCACATGTCGCACGATATGGGCTTGCACCACAAGGTACAGCAGCAGTTGCCGCCCAATATGTATCTTAGCTACGATGGATTGCAGCTCAGCATTTAACCCACTAATCCACAACTTTTGAAAAACCTGGTTCTCAGTCATTTTACCACTTATTATTTTGTAGAATCACTACAAAATATCCTACCCGAGGCTATGCTTGTCGATGCCTTTTCGGTTTCATCAAAACAACACGTTTTTCACTTTGAAAAGAATGAAGATTCGTTTTTTATTATAGTTTACCTTTCTGGTACCGACACTTTTTTCTGGATGCAAAACGACTATGCCAAACCCCGAAGCAAATACAATTCAACATTCAGAAACTGTATTGGAAAACAGGTAAGCCAAGTAGTGGCTTTTGCACATGAACGAAGTTTTGCAATTTCCTTCGGTTCTCAACATTTGTTGTTTGCGCTTTTTGGCAGGCACAATTCCATTATGAATATGGATGAACATTTTGAAAACGAATGGCATTTTTCCATTAAAAATGTGACCTTTAGTTTTCAGGTGGCTCACAAATTAGCTGCTGAAAGCGAGTTTGTTGGCAAAGTGTTGGGTAAAAACATTCCGCTTCAGGTACTTGAAAATATGCAGAATGCCATTGTGGCGGGTAATTTTTGTTTGCAGTACAACAGCCAATCTAAAATTGAATTTACCTATGGCCATGCTAATTGCCTATATAATAGCCATAATGTGTTGGATTGTCTGCGCGAATATGCCAGAATTTGGTTCCGCGAAAACCATTATAATGAAACATATACGCGACTGGAAAAGCAGCTTTTGCGCGATAAATCGAAGTACGAAAAGGCTATTGCTGCCGCAGAACAACAGTTGCAGCAGATTGAAGTGGTACTCAACTACCGCTTGTGGGCTGATTTGATTATGGCCAATTTGCATGAAATAACCAAGGGAGCCACACTACTCAAACTACCTGATTTTTCAGACACGGAAACGGTGGAAATTCCTATGCGAAAAAACCTGAATCCGCAGGAAAATGCAGCGAGATATTATCGTAAATCAAAAAATCAGGAAAAGGAGAAGGAATTGCTGCAAAACCGAATGGACCAGCTTTTTGAAAAACTCGAAAATGTGGATGAATACCTCGCCCAACTACGGCATTGCAGTGATATAAAGGCACTTCAGTTGCTCGATAAAAAAGTAAATCCGGCTTCCGAAACCAAAAAGCAATTGGAAAGTAAGTTTATTGAATTTGAAGTGATGGGCTATAAAATATTGGTGGGAAGAAACGCTAAAAATAATGACGAGCTTACCACCGGCGCAGCCGCTAAAAACGACCTGTGGTTGCATGCCAAAGACTTATCGGGCTCACATGTGGTGATTAGAAATAAGGGTAGCGAAACAAATTTTCCTAAAAATGTGATAGAAGTGGCGGCCTCGGTGGCAGCCTATTATTCTAAAGGAAGGCAGCAAGAGTTTTGCCTCGTTTCATATACCCTGCGCAAATATGTGCGCAAACCCAAGGGCGCGCCGGCGGGGGCCGTGTTGCTCGATCGCGAAACCGTGTTGTTGGCCCGACCTGAATTGCCAAATTAAACAGGTCATGCTGAAAATGAATAGGTTCATGTAAATCGGACATCAACTGCCACTTTACCATTCAATGAATAAAATTGCCCGCCGCTTCAAATTATTTATGCCAGCATCCAATCTTCTTTATTTTTGCCTGAATGCTGTTTAAACGCCATTTTATTCTGCTTGCCATGCTGGGTTTGTTACTGCCGCTGCTGCTCTTGGTGCATTGCAGTCCGGCGCCACAAACAGCGGCTAAACCACAGTATATCAACCACAACGATACCGTAAAATACGTGGGAAGCGCGGTGTGCAAAGGCTGCCATGCCGATATTTTTGAAAGTTTTTCGCATACCGGCATGGGGCAATCATTTGGCCTTGCCAACAAACAAAAAAGCAGTGGCTCATACCAACACAATGTGCTGTACGACAGCTTTTCAAACTTTTATTACCAGCCCTTTTGGCGGGGCGATAGTTTGTTTCTCAAGGAATACAGACTTGCCGGAAAAGACACCATCTACAAGCGAATTGAAAAAGTGGATTATATTGTGGGATCGGGACACCACACCAACTCGCACATACAAAATACCAATGGCTATTTGTATCAAATGCCTTTCACTTTTTATACCCAAAAACAGGTGCTCTCGTTGCCGCCCGGTTTTGAAAAAGGGCAAAACAGCCGCTTTGGCCGCGCTTTGGGGCTAGAATGCCTTAGTTGCCACAATGCCTATCCGCAACATGTAAAAGGCTCCATAAACAAATTTGAAAAAATTCCGCTCGGTATTGACTGCGAAAGATGTCATGGTCCGGGCGAAGCACACGTAAGCCTGAAACAAAAAGGAGAGGTGGTAGATGTGAGTCGGCAAATTGATTATTCCATAGTAAACCCTGCCAAGCTCCCTTACGAAAAGCAAAAGGATGTGTGTCAACGCTGTCATTTACAAGGAAATGCACTGCTGAACCAAGGGCATGACTGGACCGATTTTAAACCCGGAATGGACTTGAATGAGGTGGTAAATGTATTTATGCCACGCCTTAAAAACGAAGAAGGTACTTTTATTATGGCCTCGCATCCTGACAGGTTGCGGCTGAGCAAATGCTTTACTGAATCGGCTAAAAATGCTGGAAACGAAGCACTTACTTGCATTACCTGCCACAATCCGCACCAAAGTGTGAGGCAAACCAAAGCGGAGTTGTTCAATGCCAAATGCATGAATTGCCACCAAAACAAAGTGGCTGAAAATAATGAAATACATAATGAAAAAGCCGAATGTACCGCCTGCCACATGCGCAAAAGTGGCACGGTTGATATTCCGCACGTAACCGTTACCGACCATTATATAAGGGTGTATAATGAAGATGAAAAGCAAGCTGATGCGGCGGACGCGCAGGATTTTGTGGGCTTGGTATGTCTTACCCAAAAACATCCGCAACCAGCATTTCTCGCACGGGCTTATCTCAATTTTTATGAGAAATTTGATAGAAAAACAGCATTTATTGATTCGGCCAAAAAATACCTTGACCAACTGCCCGAAGAAAATTATGCGGAAGTGTGGATACAATATTATTTTTTGACTCAAAAAATGGGAGCACTTAAAAAATTTGCCAATGATAAGTTTAAAAACCCTGACTTTGATGCACAAACCTTATACCGACTTGCAAGTGCTTTTGGCGGCCAACAAAGGGTCAAATTGTTGGAAATAGCAGTAGAAAAAGCGCCCTACCGATTGGATTTGCGTAATGAATTGGCGAAAGCTTGCCTCATGCAAAATGAAGTGGAAAAAGCCCTGCAACAAGTGGATTTCGTGCTGAAAGAATATCCCAAAGATGAAGAAGCCTGGAACAACAAAGGCTTTTGTTTGCTGCTGAAAGAACAAATTAATTTGGCGGAAGCTTGTTTTGCTAAAACACTGAAATTGAACCCCGACCACCTGAACGCCATGCTGAATATGGCTAAGGTACAACTCTATAAAAACGACCTGTATGGCGCAAAAAAATGGACTGAACGCGCCTTAAATGTTGACCCCGAAAACCGCGAAGCACGCACCCTTTACCAACAAATTTCAAAAAACCTACCATGAAAAAGTGGATTATCATTTCCATATTACTCGTTGCTTTGATAGTAGGCGGCCTTGCTGCATTTGGCTACCTGAAAATAATGAAACCTGTAGTGCCCGAAAAAACAGATCTGTTTATAAAAACCGGTACCAATATGGCACAGTTGCGACAACAACTGATTGATGAAAAGGTGGTTAGTGATATTTCTGCCTTTGATGTGGCCGCCAAACTACTACGTTATGAAAACAGGGTTTTTCCGGGGAAATACATCCTTGAAAAAAACTGGACCGCCTTTAAGTTGGTCAGGAAACTGCGCTCAGGCGATGCCAATCCCGTGCGGGTTACGTTTCACAATGTGCGCCGTTTGGAAGATGTGGCCGGCAAAGTGGCTCCTTATATAGAAGCCGATTCATTGGAGTTGCTCAATGCTATGAAAAACAGTGAATTGTGGAAAAAATACGGAGTTACCGACGCGGTTTTTTGCCATATTATTCCCAATACCTATGAGTTTTTTTGGAACACTTCAGGCGATGAATTTGTGGAGCGGATGGCCAAAGAGTCGGCAAAATTTTGGAATGACGAACGCAGTGCAAAAGCTGCCGAAATAGGCCTAACGCCTTGTCAGGTGGTAAATTTGGCTGCCATAGTGCAAGAGGAGCAAAGTGCCATTTTGAGTGAGCAACCGCGCATTGCGGGCTTGTATATCAATAGGTTGAATCAAAAAATGCTGCTGCAAGCCGACCCCACACTCAAGTTTGCGGCGGGCGATTTTTCTATAAAAAGGGTGCTTAATTACCACAAGCAAATTGAGTCGCCCTACAACACCTACAAATACCTGGGGTTGCCACCCGGCCCCATTGTGATACCTGAAATAAGCGCCATAGAAGCTGTGCTCAAATATGAGAAACACGATTATATTTACATGTGTGCCAAAGAAGATTTTTCGGGTTACCACAATTTTTCAAAAACGCTGTCACAACACACCATCAACGCCCTTAAATGGCAGCGCGCCCTGAGCCGTGAAATGCGCGCCGGCAATTAATAGGGCCTGCCTTTTTTTGGTTGTCATGTAGGCACAAGTAATTTTTGGGTTTGCAAATCTGCACTATTTACCACAATTGCAAGGATAATTTTGGGTGTATTTGCCTGTTTTAACCCCTCATTTTGATCTATTATTCATTATTATTAACATATTAGACATGTCATGTTTTAAAAACATGACATGTCTGGTTTCTTAACCGCTCCCTGTGCGAAGTCGAAGATGCTTTCGAAATGCGGTAATTAGAGTCACACAAATGCTCCCTGAGCGTAGCCGAAGGGAGATTTCAATTCCTTCAAGGTTCGATTGTTAGCTACGGCTACGCTCAGCTACCGTAATTCTATTCCTGCAAGTGCGATTATTAGAGTCACATAAATGCTCCCTGAGCGAAGTCGATGATTCCTTTCATTACACGGTTATTAGAGTTACATAAATGCTCCCTGAGCGTAGCCGAAGGGAAATTCCAATGTGCTGTTGTTAGAGTCACACGAATGCTCCCTGAGCGTAGCCGAAGGGAGATTTCAATTCCTTTAAGGTGCGATTGCTAGCTTCGGCTGCGCTCAGCTACCGTAATTCTATTCCTGCAAGTGCGTTAATTAGAGTCACATAAATGCTCCCTGAGCGAAGTCGAAGGGAGATTTCAATTCCTTTAAGGTGCGATTGTTAGCAGGCAAGATGAGAATATTTGGCGTTCGCGTATGTCATTTCAATTCCTTTAAGGTGCGATTGTTAGTGAGCAATTTCAGGTGGTCGTCAATGGTTTTGGCTAATTTCAATTCCTTTAAGGTGCGATTGTTAGATTAACGAAAATGTTGTTGGTTCAGTCTCA
>WGNN01000052.1 GCA_016124515.1 bacterium | reverse complement strand
TGGCCTTGGGAGTAGGGTTTCTTTGCAATCAAACACTTCTCTTGTAAAGCGCCAGCCACTTGCAAAGACAACCGAATTTGTAATAAATCGAAGATTGAAACCGGGAACTTGTTAGCGGTAAATTCCCGGTCTTTAGCCTCAAGCCAGCCTGAAGGGCCTTGAGTTATTTTCTGTTTCCAAAGTAGTTACCGAATTTCCAATCGAGTTTCAAACCTGTGTAGGCCACCATTTTAGCATGTTCTTCGCCGGTTGAATACATCCGCAAAAACGGACCAATGGCAAAGGAAGCGTTCCACGAAACGGGTTTTACCCATTGCAAAGCGGTAGAAAAACCCAGGTTGAGTGGCGTGGTGTGGTAAGCGCCTGTACGCGATTCAAATCCACGCTCGTGCGCCAAATAGGCCAGATTGACACCGGCTGAAACATTGTAGTAAGTTGCTTTGCGCGAGTGCCGCGAGTAGGTGAAAAATTGTTTTTCAAGCGTAATTGGCAAGTCTATGTAGGTGTATTTTTCGGGCAGGGCAAAAACTTCACCTTCCTTGTTTTGCACCGATAGACAGGAGCGCACAAAACTCATGTTCAAACCGGTTTTGATAAACAGGTTCTTTTTGAGTGGTTTGTACTTGTTGATACCAAAGCCAAATCCTTGGTTGAGGGTTGATAAAGCCGAACGGCTGTCGGGAAAAACCGCGGTCACACCTCTGTTTACGGTAAACCCTACATCCTGTGCATTTGCGGCAAAAGCAATTACCAATAGGTAAGTTGCGAGAGCCATTGTTAATTTGATTGTCTTCATGACTGCTTAGTTTTTGTTTGATTGCAAGACAAATATGAAGTATTGTTTATCAAATTCCCAAAATGAAACACGTGTATTATTTAGAGAATGTTTTCTAATGTTGGTTTTGTGGTGTGAAATGTAGAAATTCGGGTGTGAAATGCAAATGCCTGTTTTCAATAATTAATCGAATACATCAATGGCTTAGTCCAAAGTTTTGTCATATCCATCTCTTACCTGCGCGGCAAGTATTCGGTCAGAGCGGTTTATTGCAGCTGTAGTTTAGCGCCGGTGTGCTCAATTGCCCACACAACCTGTTCACAAGTAGCATGGCTTCTAAGCTTTTTACTACTTTCGCGTAAAATTTCAAATTGGCCCCATGAAGGTATTAGTTTGTATAAGTAAAACCCCCGATACCACCACCAAAATAGCCTTTAGCAGCGACCACGCTTCGGTTAATTATGATGGTGTAAAATTTATCCTGAACCCCTACGACGAACATGCTCTTGCTAAAGCTATGGAGCTCAAAGAGAAGCAAGGTGCAGAACTCACCGTTATCAATGTAGGAACTGCCGATTCAGATCAAATCATCAGAAAATGTTTTGCAGTTGGTGCCGACAAAGGCGTTCGTATAAACACCGAACCCATGAGTGGTACGCAAGTGGCTCGTCTAATAGCTAACTACGCTGCCAACCAATCATTTGATGTAATTCTTACCGGTCGCGAATCGATTGACTACAACGGCGGAATGGTGGGAGAGTTGTTGGCCGAAATGCTCGATATGCCCTCAATTGGCTATTGCAGCAAAATGGAAATTGAAGGCAACAAAGCCACGCTTACCCGTTTTATTGATGGCGGCGAAGAAACCCTTGAAGCTTTACTTCCGCTGGTGGTAAGTGCGGTTAAAGAGTTGGGCGAACCCAGAATTCCAAACATGCGCGGCATTATGCAGGCGCGTACCAAACCCATTGAAGTGCTCGACGAAAATGTGGAAGTACACACGGTGACCAAGCAATATGAGGCACCGGTACCCAAAGCTGCTTGCGTTTATATTGACGCATCAGAACCCGAGAAACTGATAGAAATTTTACATAACGAAAAAAAATTGTTCTAACATGGCCGTATTAGTATATATAGAAAACTGGGAAGGTAAGTTTAAGAAACAGAGCAAAGAATTGGTTACCTACGCCGCAGATACGGCAGCCAAATTGGGCACCGAACTCGTGGCTGTATCCATTGGCAATGTAGATGCAGCTGAAATTGAAACACTTTCAGCATTCGGATTGTCGAAAGTTCTCACCATTACGGGCGAAGCTTTTGCACAGTTTAAAGCCAAAACCTACGCCAATGCCTTGCATGCCGCGGTACAGCATTGTGGTGCCAAGGTCATTGTACTGGGCAATACCTACAATGGCAAATCCATGGGACCAAGAATTGCAGCCAAATTGGAAGCATCGTTGGTAACCGGAGCCATTTCGCTACCTGATACCGACAATGGTTTTGTGGTGAAAAAAGCCGTATTCTCAAACAAGGGTTTCGCTTTTATGGATATGCAACACGAGTATAAAGTACTTACCTTAAACGTGAATGCCTACCATATAGAAGAAAAAAGTGGTGCCGTAGCCGTTGAAGATATCAGCGACAAAGTGGCAACTGCTGCCGATGTGCAGGTGCTTAATGTAGAAAAGCAAACTGGCAAAATTCCACTCACCGAGGCGGAGTTGGTTGTGTCAGCAGGTCGCGGCCTTAAAGGTCCCGAAAACTGGGGCATGATAGAAGAACTCGCCGACTTGATAGGTGCAGGTACAGCCTGTTCAAAACCCGTATCGGATGTGGGTTGGCGTCCGCACAGCGAGCACGTTGGCCAAACCGGTATCACCATCAGCCCCAACTTGTATATAGCAGTGGGCATTTCAGGAGCTATTCAGCACTTGGCCGGTGTAAGTTCAAGCAAGGTCATCTGTGTTATCAACAAAGATCCGGAGGCGCCTTTCTTTGCAGCCGCAGATTATGGCATAGTTGGCGACGCTTTTGAAGTGGTTCCAAAATTGATAGAAGCCGTTAAAAACATAAATTAGCAGGATTCTAAGTCAGATGCATGGATAAAATTGAGCTCAGAATTCTCGGTATTTCATCAGGTCATACCGCCGCCTCATATACTTTAATTCTTGAAGAAATGAATGGCGAGCGCAAATTGCCCGTGGTAATTGGTGCCGCCGAAGCACAATCAATTGCGGTGCAAATAGAAGGTATTAAACCCGTGAGGCCCATGACCCACGATTTGATGAAAGATGTGCTCGGAAGTTTTTCTGTTAAGGTTCAGGAAGTAATCATTTCCAAACTGGAAGAAGGTATTTTTTATGCAGATTTGGTAGTAACTGACGGTACGCAATTGCATACCATTGATGCCCGAACCTCTGATGCCATAGCCCTTGCCCTGCGCTTCAATTGCCCCATATTTACTTACGAAAAAATCCTTAACGAGGCGGGAATCATCCTCACCGATAAGGAAAGTGAGCAGCTTACAAGCGAAGCTTACGACGACAACGAACTTGACGAAGAAATTGACGATATGATAGACTCCCTCGAATCTGACAACGATTTGGGGGATCTTTCTGTTTCGGAGCTTGAAAAAATGCTGGATGAAGCCATAAATGAAGAAAACTATGATTTGGCCGCACGCATCCGCGACGAAATAAACAGCCGCAAATAATCCTTTTGCGCTTTGTTCTAATCTAATACCCTTATTTTTACCCGCTATGGATGCATTTTTGGCCATTTTGCGCGCGTTGCTAGCCACCACCGTATTTTTGGGTATTGCCTATTTACTTAGTTCCAACAAAAAGTTGGTAAACAAAAAGCAAATTATATGGGGTTTGCTTTTGCAACTCAGCTTTGCCATTGCCGTACTCAAAGTACCGTTTGTTAAAGATGCCTTCAGGTACGTGGCCAATGCGTTCAACGGACTTTTGCAGGTTTCAGAAGCGGGGGCCGAATTCCTTTTTGGCAACCTTATAGATCCATCACAATCATGGGGCTATTTATTTGCCTTTAAAGTGCTTCCCACCATTGTATTTTTTTCGGCCATCATGTCGCTGTTTTATTACCTGGGCATTATGCAGCGCATCGTATATTTCTTTGCTTTGGTTATGAAAAAAACCATGAAACTATCAGGTGCTGAGAGCCTTGCAGCAGCGGCCAACATTTTTGTAGGGCAAACCGAAGCACCGCTCATGGTGAAACCTTACATAGAAAAAATGACCAAAAGCGAAATTATGGCCTTGATGACCGGCGGCATGGCAACCATTGCCGGTGCGGTATTGGCCACCTACATTGGCTTTTTGGGCGACAATTGGGCAGGCATCAGTGGGGAAGCTGTAGGAGAGGCGCGCACCCTTTTTGCAACCCACTTACTTTGCGCTTCAATTATTTCGGCACCGGCAGCCTTGCTATTTGCCAAAATAATGATGCCCGAAACGGAAAAAGTAAATGAAGAACTCATTATTTCTAAAGAAAAATCAGGTAAAAACGTGCTGGATGCCATTTCAAACGGCACCACTCAAGGGGTAAAGCTGGCTGTGAATGTAGGCGCCATGCTTCTTGTATTTACCGCCATCATGTACGGACTCAATTTGCTTATGGGTTGGGTGGGCGAAGTATCACATCTCAATGAACAAATTGCGGTGATTTCAGGCGGTAAGTTTGATAAACTCTCCCTTCAATTTGTATTGGGCTACCTAATGGCTCCTGTAGCCTGGCTCATAGGTGTTGCTAACGAAGACATTACCATGGTGGGCATGCTGTTGGGCGAAAAAACCGTACTCAATGAGTTTTATGCCTATGCAAGTTTGGCCGACCTGATTAAAGGTAATGCCATAGGTGATGAGAAATCGGTGATTATTGCAACTTATGCACTTTGTGGTTTTGCCAATTTTGCTTCCATTGGTATTCAAATTGGTGGCATTGGTGTGTTGGCACCGGGCAAAAGGGTGCTGTTGTCAACCCTGGGCGTAAAAGCACTTATTGCCGGAACCCTTGCCTGCTTGATGACCGCGGTTATTGCCGGAGTGTTGATCTAGGTTGGGAGTGAATGAATTCACAGGGGTTGATGTGTTATAACTTAGTTGGAAATTTCGGCATTGTCAAATAAGCATTGTATGAATGGTACAGACCTGGCAGGTCTAATAGAGCCATTTGCAAAATTGGTTTTGCGATTGGTATTTCAACTCAACAGATTGCGGATCAAGTCCGCAATGACGGGAGGAAGCAAAGGCGATTTGCAATTGGTGATAGTTGATAAGTGATAGGTTATTTGAAAAACCGCAAGACTATGTCGCTTGGCTCCAGCCGAGTGACCACATGCACTCCTCGAAATATATGGGATTGGCGATCCTTGATGGGTGATAAGTGATAGGTGATAGGCGATAAGTGATAATATAGAGAACTCACACCCTAACTTCTTCAAAAGTAAATTTCGAATCTCGTTGAAAACGAGGCAAGAAATTGAATCCATTTTCAAATCTCCAAATCTTCAAATCCACACATCATTTCGTTTTTCAACTCAACAGATTGCGGATCAAGTCCGCAATGACGGAGGAAGCAAAGGCGATTCTTGATGGGTGATAAGTGATAGGTGATGGGTGATAGGTGATAATAATGTGAACTCACACCCTAACTTATCACATCCGCACGTCAAAAGTAAATTTCGAATCTCGTTGGAAACGAGACAAGCAATCCAGTTTCAACTCATCATCGCATCAGCAAATCAGCACATTAGCACATTAGCACATCAAAAGTATATTTCGAAACCGCGAAGCGGTTAAGGAAATCCAATCCATTTTCAAATCTTCAAATCTCCAAATTTTAAAATCATTAGAAAACTAAAATCCAATGGGATCACCTACAGCGTCTTCATCAAGTGGTTCAGGTGTGTTGTCGTAGAATGGGCAATCCAATTTTGGAATATTCGTGGCATTTGGAATAGGAAAGTCGGTCGCATCGCCGTAGCTCAGGCGTTCATCGGCATTTACCGCATTTAGAAAATTGCCAAATATAGGCATGGCCAAACGCGCTCCCTGTCCCAATCGCATATCTCTAAAGGCTACTTTTCGTTCTTCGCCGCCAACCCACACGCCGGCAGTTAAGCCGGGTTCAAATCCAATAAACCAACCATCAGCACCTTCTTGCGTAGTGCCTGTTTTGCCCGCCAGTGGTGTTTGTATATTGTAGTAGTTTGATGAAATAAGCCTTACCGCAGTACCACGTCTAACCACTTGCTGCAACATGCGCACTATGGTGTAGTTATTCACAGGGTCAGTGGCTTCCTTTGAGTTGGGAACAAAGGTTTCTATGGTATTGCCGTATTGGTCTTCAATTTTTGTTACGAAGATTGGTTCTACCCATAATCCATTGTTGTTAAATGAGTTGAATGCGCCAACCATTTCGTAAACTGAAATATCATACACACCAAGACAAATGGCGGGGTAGGGCTCCAACTTGCTTACTATTCCATGTCTTCGTGCCATGTCAACTGCTGCCTGCGGACCTATTTGTTTCAAAACCCAGGCAGTAATGGTGTTGGTTGAGGTGGCCAAGCCTTGCATCAAACTCATTTTTCCACCGTATTCGGGTGGCGAATTTCTTGCGTCCCAAGTGCCGTAAATTGGTTTGCCGTCTGGTGTATAGCTGGTAATGATATTGTCGAAAACCACCGGAATGTTGGGGGCGGTAACACAAGGTACGTAGCCTGCTTCCAAACCCGCCAAATAAACAAAAGGTTTGAAGGTAGAACCCACTTGTCGCTTGGCGTTCACATTTACGTGGTCGTATTTAAAATGTTCGTGGTTGATGCCACCCACCCACGCGAGTATATGTCCGGTAGCAGGTTCCACCGCCATCATTCCGGCTTGTAGAAAGTGCTTGTAATAGGTTACCGAATCAATAGGACTCATGGTGGTGTCAATTTCTCCGCGGTAGGAGAAAACAGTCATTTCGCGTGGTGTGCTGAAGTCTTTCTTGATGTCTTCGTCAGTCGGGCGGCGGTTGTATTTCTTTTTGCAGCGCTTTAGCAACCAATTGTAGCGGCTGCTCCATCGCACTTGTTGTTCAAGGGTCATATCGGTTACCCACGGAAGTTTGCGGTCTTTCCAGTGTTTAAAAAACTCTTTTTGCAGGTACTTCATGTGGTTGTGCATGGCTTCTTCGGCGTGCTTTTGCACCCGCGAGTCAATGGTGGTATAAACCCTTAGGCCGTCGCGGTATATGTTGTAGCCGCTTTGCTGTTCCCAGTTGGTTAAAAACAAACGCAACTGCTCTCTAAAATACGGTGCGGGGCCGGTATTGTGGTTTTCCAAACTCAGGTTCAACAGCAATTCTTCTTCTTTCAAAGTGTCGAATTGCGCCTGCGTGATGCGACCGTTTTTGAGCATTTGTTTGAACACAGTGGCCCTTCGCGCTTTGTTATTTTCAGGATTCGATTTTGGGTTGAAGTAAAAGGTCGCTTTCAACATGCCTATCAAAGCTGCCGATTCTACGCGGTCAAGTTCAGCCGGTGTTTTGTTGAAATAGGTTTTTGATGCAGCGTAAATACCGTAAGAATTGTTGAGAAAATCGACCGTATTGAGGTACATGGTAAGAATTTCTTCTTTGGTGTATTTGCTTTCCAACTGTACGGCAATCACCCACTCCTGCATTTTTTTGATAATCATGTTGTTGTCTCGGTGGATGTTGCGCAGGTCAAACAGGTTTTTGGCCAATTGTTGGGTAATTGTACTTCCACCGCCTGACGACATGTTGCCGCCCAAAACTGTTTTTACCGCTACGCGCAAAAGCGCTTCAATGTCAACACCTGCGTGGTTGTAAAAGCGCTCATCTTCAGTAGAAACCAAGGCATCTACCAGGTATGGACTAAGCTCTTCGTACACCACGTTGGTGCGGTTTTCGGTAAAGTATTTTCCCAATGCCACGCCATCAATTGAGTAAACAGTAGTAGCCAGCGGATTGTCGGGGTTTTCAATAATTTCGGCTGTGGGCAACTCGCCAAAGGCCCCTTTTTTAATTTGCCATATCAATACCACAAATGTGAGTATGCCGATGAAGAAGAAAGCCCAGGCACCCATTGACAGCCAAAACCAAATGCCTCTTTTTTTGCGTTTTTCTTCTTCTTTTTCTTTAGGGTTGTTCGCTTCTGAAAACATTTCCGAAACGAATTTTTCGTGATCAGCCATTTTGTTCGCTTCCTGCTGTTGATCCATTTCAGGAAACTCATTTTCGTCCATTTCTGACATGCTAGTTCTCTTTTTTTACAAAGTACCAATCAAAGAACTCAATATACTCATTAGTATTTTGTTCACTTATCAACAATTTGAAGTTTTCGGCAGAAATGTAAAAAACTGAGGGTGAGTCCATTCCTGAAGCCGCCATGAAATCTTCGTCGTTCAATATTCCTGAATAATATGTTTTTGCCCTGTCAATATTGGGGAAAGTCTTAACCCAAAATAACATTTCGCCGTCGCCAAACTCAAGCGAGCGAACCGACAAGGCTTCTGAGCGGTGGTAGGCCACGTTGTAGTTGGCTATTTCGCTTTTTACCTTTTCGGTGCGCAGGTCTTTTTGCGTAGAAGCTATAATAAAATAAAACTCGCCTGATTCGCTGTACTTAAACGGAAACTCCTTGGCCGGTTTTTTTGTGAGTTCGGTACTTGTAGAATCGGTTCCGCCTTCGCCTTCAGTGGCTTTTTCCTTGGGTTTGTGCTCTTTTAAATACCTGATAAGGTTGCGCGCTTCTTTGGCACTTTCTGATTTTGGATATATATCTACAAATAGCTGAAGCGAGGTAATAAACGAATCGACCGGTTGTTTTTTGCCTTTGCAAAGGGTTTGCAAAAACTCAAATTTATCGTGCAAATAATTGTCGTTGGTTTGCTTGGTGGCCAATAGATATGTACTCGTTACACTGTCGCAATCGTTTGTTTTGTAGTAATTGTAGGCCAATTCATATAAGCGTTCTACCATAGGATCGGCTTCTACATCTGCCATATTTTTTTTGCCATTGAGCAATGCCGCATATTGACTATTAGGAAACTTGGTTAAAATGTAGTCTTTGTAAGCTTCGGCCTTTTCGCTTTGGTTCAGGTCATTATATATTTTGTATAAATAATAGTTGGCGGCGGGTTCAAATTTATTTCCGGGGTATTTTTCAAGCAAACGCTCAAAATTTTCGATGGCGGAATTCAAATCCTTTAATTGTTCGTAGTAAATAAGGCCATTCTCATACAAGGCTTCTTGCACAAGGCTTTCGGCGGCGCGCTTTTGGGCAGGCAAAAAAGGTATTCTCGAAAAATAAGCCAGTTTCTGCTCATTGAGATTTTTGAGCATATCGGTCAAATCTGCCGACAATTCTTCGGTGGGCATGGAATCGATGACACTTGAGCTGTCTTTACCAACAGGTGCCACGGTGCTGTCTTCAGCCGAGTTGTCAACAAACACCGCCGCCTTTTGGCTTCTTCGCCAATTGTCTTCAAGTGGTCGGCGGCCCCATTCTACAACAAAATCGGTGTTGCCTTTGCCAATGGCTACCGGATTGTAGAAATACCACTGACCTGATGAATTGATCATGTTGGGAGCATTGGCAATGCTGCTTTCATTCATTTTGCCACGTATTTCTTCGCGCATTTTCTTTTTCTCAGCCATTTCAGCTGCCTTTTTTTGTGCGGCTTCTTCCTTGGCCATTTGTTGGTCAACTAACTTATCTATTTCCTTGGGCTCTTTGGTTGATAACTCCAGCAAACTGTCTTGCGTTTTGATGGTTTGCAGATTGGTTATGAGCTTACCCAATATTTGTTGTTGCTTTTGAATTTGATCGTACTTGGGGTGGTTTTCTGGTACAATTGAGGCGCAACTGTCGTAGTAATGTCCAGCCAATTCAAAGTAATCGTCTTCAAAATACATATCGCCCAGGGCCAAGTAGGTATTGGCTCTTTGGGTCAGGTTTTTTTCGCCCAGCCAAGCTGAAATCTTGTAGTGCTGGGCAGCCTGTGCTTTATCGCCAAATTCTTCATAAACCTGCGCAATTTCATAGTGAATCTGGTCAAAATACTCGCGGTTGTTGTCGTCTTTCAACAGCTTTTCAAAACTCTTTATTACACGGTCCACCGAGCTTTTGTTGTGCAGGTTCGACGATTTGGCCACTTTTAACCTGGTTTGAAACTGAAACTCATAGGGCATGCTTTTATTGAGCAGCTCGCTATAGAGCTCGTTGGCTTTGCGGTTGTTGTTTTGTGTTTCGTAGAGTTGTGCCAATATAAATATGTAGCGGTTTTTGTCTTTGCGCTTGCTTTCTTCGGGTATGGCGCGCTCCAGACTCACAATGGCATCGGTGTAGTTGCGGGCTTTTATTTTAAGGTGCGCATTGAGCAAATCAACTTCCTTTTGCAGTTTGATGAACTTTTTGCGGTCGTTTTGGATATTGGCAAGATAGGCTTGTGCATCGTCAATTTTACCCATTTGCAGGTAGGTTTTCACTATCCACAAACGCGCCTGCAATTCCATTTCTGAACCTTCGTACTCAATGGCAAGGTATTTAAAAAGGTCAAGGGCGGCGTAGTAGTCGGCTTTGAAGAAATAGGCACGGGCCACGCAGAAATACGCATCGTCAATCCAATTGCTGCCTTCGTGGTTTTGAATGACTTTGCTGCACTTTTCTATGGCCTTGTCCATGTCCGATGCCTGGCTTTTGCCTGTATTGACATCGCCCCATCTATACACATCAAGTATGCGGGTAAAATCTTCTACATGTGCTGCCTGTACCGTTTTTTCTGAAGCCTTAACCAGTTCACGCGCATTGAAATAGCCATTGTACCTGGCGGTAAGGTTGTTGTAAAACTTGCCCAACCGCGATGCCCTGATACTGGCACAACCCGTGAGAATAGCCAAGGCAGCAACCGTGGCCAACAACAGAAGTTTATGTTGCTTTAACAAAACCAAAATAAGTGTGTATTGGTGCTTATAACTACTTTTGAGCGGCAAAAGTATTCTAATATACAATTTAGCCTCAAGAATAGTTACCAAACCTTTTGAACAGGAATGAACAAAAAGAAACAAGGATTTTTCAGCAAGCTGCGCGACCGCTACAGGGTGAACGTAATAAACCCCGACAACTTTGAAGAAATATCGAGCTTTAATGCTTCGTGGCTACAATTGTTAATGGTGCTGAGCTTGGTTTTTGTACTTGCGTTTTTCCTTAGCATCGCCATTCTGGTTTACACTCCGCTCAACAGCTATTTTTCTGAAGCAAGTGCCGCAGTAATAGATGAAAAAACCTTGCTGCTATCAACCCGTGCCGACTCGCTTGAAGAAGAACTGAAAGTGCAAACCCAATATATTGAAAACCAGTTGGCTATACTAAAAGGGGAGGACGACAAATTTGCCGAAGACGAAAACAAGGAAATAGAACGCCCGGGCAAGGAAGTAGATGAAGCCACCCTTTTTTATGTATCGAGCGAAGACAGCAGTTTGCGCAAAGAACTGGAGTCGGATGTATATAGCCTGAGCGTGCCCAAAAACAAAACATCTGAGGCGCTACATTTTTATCCACCCGTAAATGGCATTGTAAACGCCGATTTTAACCCGAATACAGGGCATTTTGCCGTGGATCTTATCTCAGAGAAAGATGCGCCCATAAAAGCTACCCTGGATGGAACGGTCATTTTTGCCGAGTTTTCGTCAACCACGGGTAATGTAATTGTGGTGCAACATCTCAACAACTATATATCGGTATATAAACACAATTCGGTATTATTGAAACAGGTTGGTAACTTTGTGCATGCCGGAGAGCCGATTGCGATTATTGGGAACAGTGGTGAAATGACAACAGGACCACATTTGCACTTCGAACTTTGGCAAAACGGCAGGCCTATAGATCCTGAAAATTTTATTGTGTTTTAAAAGAGGAAATTATGTTCAACAAAGCGAAAAGATCATCAGAAGAAGCAATTGACGCAAGAAACCACGTAGCAGCAGGTACTTTATTAAAAGGTACCATAGAATCGCAAGGTGGCCTGCGCATTGACGGAAGAATAGAAGGCGAAGTAGAAGCCATTGGCAAATTGGTAATTGGCGAAAAAGGTGAAATCAAAGGAAACATCACCTGCAAGGATGCCGAGATTGAAGGCAAGGTGAATGGCAACATCAATTCATCAGGCCTTTTGTACCTAAAGCAAAGTGCGGTTATACACGGCGACATCACGGCACATCTCATTAAAATGGATCCGGGTGCGGTGTTTATTGGCCAATCAGATATGCGGTCGGCAAGCCAACAAGCGCCTTCTTTGAACGGGCAAAAGGTTAACAACGAGAAAGTTAACAAAGATTCAAAAGCTAAAGCCGTACAATAAATTCCTGAAATACTCAGGAATGGCCTTTCAGCTGCTGCTACCCATTGGCGGCTGTACATGGCTTGGCAATTACTTAGACCACAAATTTGGCTTTGCTACCCATTGGCTCACTATAGCCTTGGGTTTGTTTGGTGTAGCCGCAGGTTTGTATTTATCACTCAAAGAACTTCTCAATAGCTCCGATGAATAAAAACTTGAAGCAATTTAGACCATGGGGGCTGGCACTGCTCATTTATTTGTTGCATGTGCTCAGCAGTTTTGTGTTGCCCGCTCAGTCAACACTTCCCGTATTATACACATCTATTATATACCTATACCTTGCCCTGCTTGAAATTGCCTTTAAAGCACTTGCAGGACTAGAAGGCTTGCGCAAAAAAGCCGGATTGGGTTATTTGTTTCTGATAATGAGTGTATTGCGTTTATTTATCTCCCTTGCCTTTCTACTTGTGTTGTTCAAACAATCGGGGCTCGACAAAAAACTGGTGCTATTTCATTTTATGGCAGCTTATGTAGCCATTTCGTTGGTCTTTACCAGCGCCACGGTTAAGGAGCTCAATGAGAAGAGCCAATCTTGAAACCCGGCACTTTGTTAATAATTACTCAATAAAGATTCTTTAAGAATTGGAATAACGCTACATTTGCACCGATTTTTACGAATGGTAATAACAAGTCCGGTGAGAACACTTAGAAACCTACTGTTAATCTTAACATTAGCTGCTCCTGTAGCTCTCTTCGCGCAGCACAGCCCTGATGAAGAAACGCGTCATGAAATGTTCGAAGAAGAGTTCGATGCCACAGGTGTGATTATGCACCACATTTCCGATGCACACGAATTTCACATTGTTGGCGATTTGGCCATCTACCTTCCCGTAATTCTGTACACCGAAAATGGCCTTGATATTTTTAGCTCAAGCCACTTTTACCACCACGAAACCCCTATTGAGACCACCGAAAACGGTCACCACCTGCACGATGAGTATTTTGCCTATTCAACCGATAAAGGCGACTACGTAATGCTCGACGAGAAAATCTACTACCAGGAAGGAGAAAACATGTTGGTTTTTGAAGGTGAAGAACCTGCCAATGCCAAACCACTTGATTTAAGCATTACCAAGAACGTATTTTCTATGTTCTTGTCGGTATTCATACTTATTCTCATTTTCATGCCTGTAGCCGCGCATTACCGCAAAAACCAGGGAGCACCCAAAGGTTTGGCCGCATGGATGGAACCCCTTATAGTATTTGTAAGAGACGATATAGCCAAACCCAATATTGGCCACAAATACACTAAGTACATGCCTTTCTTGTTGACCGTATTTTTCTTTATATGGATAAACAACCTGATTGGTTTGGTTCCTTTTTTCCCGTTCTCAGCCAACTTGTCGGGTAATATTGCTTTTACCCTTACTATGGCTGCAATTACTTTGGTGGTAATATTGGTAAGTTCAAACAGCAATTACTGGCGCCACATTTTTGCCACACCGGGTGTACCTGTTTGGTTACTGCCCATCATGATTCCTGTTGAGATAATGGGTGTAATCGCCAAGCCATTTGCCCTCATGATTCGTTTGTTTGCCAACATCACCGCAGGTCACATTGTGGTATTGAGTTTGGTTTCGCTTATTTTTATATTTAAGAACGTAGGAATGGCCGGCGTGTCCGTACCATTTACTTTGTTCATCAGCGTGCTTGAGTTGTTGGTAGCAGCACTTCAGGCTTATATTTTCACCATGCTTGCGGCCTTGTTTATCGGACAAGCCGTTGAAGAGCATCATTAACAATGTCTAATCATTAAAAATTAGTTATACAATGGAAACAATGATTCCAGCTGCAGTAGGTGCAGGTTTAGCAGTAATTGGTGCCGGTATCGGTATCGGTAGAATTGGTGGTTCAGCAATGGAAGCTATTGCTCGTCAGCCAGAAGCTGCTTCAAAAATTCAAACTGCAATGATTATTGCAGCCGCTTTGATTGAAGGTGTTGCTCTTTTCGGAGTTGTAGCTTCTTTGATCTAAGAACCAAACAAAAAGCCTGCGAGCGATTGGCTGGCAGGCTTTTTAAAAACATTCAAGCAAACTCAAAGAAATAGTACAAATGATTATTGCATCAAGCTTAGTAACTCCGGATCCGGGACTCATTTTCTGGACCACCGTTGTATTTCTTATTTTACTCGTATTGTTGGGCAAATTTGCCTGGAAACCCATTTTAGGTGCCGTAAAAGCACGCGAACAAAGCATTGACGAAGCATTGAAACTTGCTGAAGAGGCGCGCGCAGAAATGGCCAACTTGAAATCGGACCACGAAAAATTGGTGAAAGAAGCTAAAGCCGAACGCGATCAGATTTTGAAAGAAGCCAAGGAAACTCGCGATAAAGTAGTTGCCGAAGCACAAAATGCAGCCAAAACCGAAGCCGCCGCAATAATTGCCAAAGCACAGGAAGAAATAAAACGCGATCAGGAACAAGCCTTCAAACAATTGAAAGCTGAAGTGGCTGATATGGCTGTGGAAGCCGCTACCGTGATATTGAAAGGACAGTTGGCCGACAAAGAAAAACAACAGGCGCTGGTAAATGAATATTTGAAAGAAGCCAAATTTAATTAGCGCTAAATGTCTCAATACAGAATAACATCAAGATACGCCAAAGCATTGCTCGACCTGAGCGTGGAGCGCAATATGCTTGATGAAGTGGAAAAAGATGTAGAGCTGATCGTAAACACTTGCGAAGCCAGCCGCGAACTGGTGGTGATGTTGAAAAACCCCATCATACTTCCGCAAAGAAAATTGGCTGTATTATCTGACCTGTTTAAGAGCCGCATAAGTGACGTTACCTTCAAATTCATGGAGGTTATCATCAGAAAGAACCGCTCTAAACTGGTTTATGAAATTCTGAAAATGTACATTGAAGAATTCAAAACCTACCAACATATAGCCGACGCTGTTTTGTACACCGCAGTAGAAAGTACTGAAGAAGTGAAAAACAGCGTAAAAAGCATGTTGGCTACAGCCACAGGCGAAACTATTGTACTTGACACCAAAGTAGATGAAAAACTATTGGGTGGATTTATGATTCGCTACAAAGACCGCCTGCTCGATGCAAGTGTGTCATCAAAACTCAGAGAATTAAGAAAACAACTTTTAGATTAATTTAAAGTAAAACAAAATCATGGCAGACGTAAGACCAGACGAAGTCTCTGCAATCATCCGTCAGGAGTTATCTGACTTCAAATCAGAAGCTGAATTACAGGAGGTTGGAACTGTTTTGCAAGTGGGTGATGGTATCGCCCGTATTTATGGACTTAACGGTGTAAAAGCCGGTGAGCTCATTGAATTCAACAATGGTGTAAAAGGCATTGTACTCAACCTTGAAGAAGACAACGTGGGCGCCGTACTCATGGGTGTTTCCGACGAAATCAAGGAAGGCGACACCGTAAGAAGAACCAAGCAAATTGCTTCTATAAAAGTAGGTGAAGGTATGGTGGGCCGCGTAGTAAACGCCTTGGGCGAACCTATTGACGGCGACGGCCACATTACCGGCGAATTGTATGAAATGCCTTTGGAGCGCAAAGCGCCGGGTGTACTTTTCCGCGAACCGGTAAAAGAACCACTGCAAACAGGTATCAAGGCTATCGACGCTATGATTCCCATTGGTCGTGGTCAGCGTGAGTTGATTATTGGCGACCGCCAAACAGGTAAGTCAACCATTGCCATTGACACCATCATCAACCAAAAAGAATTTTACGACAAAGGCGAGCCCGTTTATTGTGTGTATGTAGCTACCGGTCAAAAAGCATCAACCATTGCTGCTACCGTACAAACACTTAAAAAATACGGTGCCATGGCCTATACCACTGTAGTGGCAGCTTCAGCTTCTGACCCTGCTCCACAACAGTTTTATGCGCCATTCTCAGGTTGCGCCATAGGCGAATATTTCCGCGATACAGGACGTCCGGCCTTGATTATTTACGACGATTTGTCGAAACAAGCCGTGGCCTACCGCGAAGTATCGTTGTTGTTGCGTCGTCCTCCCGGACGCGAAGCATACCCCGGCGACGTCTTCTACCTCCACTCTCGTTTGTTGGAGCGTGCCGCCAAGGTAATTGCTGACGACAATATTGTGAAAAACATGAACGACCTGCCTGAAAGTCTCAAGCATTTGGTAAAAGGTGGCGGATCTCTTACCGCACTTCCTATTATTGAAACACAGGCCGGCGACGTATCAGCTTACATTCCTACCAACGTAATTTCAATTACCGACGGACAGATTTTCCTTGAGTCAGACTTGTTCAACTCAGGTGTGCGTCCTGCCATCAACGTGGGTATTTCAGTATCGCGTGTGGGTGGTAATGCGCAAATCAAGTCAATGAAAAAAGTATCAGGTACTTTGAAATTGGATCAGGCGCAATACCGCGAATTGGAAGCCTTCTCAAAATTCGGTTCAGACCTTGACCCCGCTACCAAATCTATTTTGGACAAAGGTGCGCGCAACGTGGAAGTACTCAAGCAAAACCAATTCAGCCCCGTGTCGGTAGAGAAGCAAGTAGCCATTATATATGCCGGTACCAAAGGTTTGTTGAAAAACGTGCCTTTGAATAAAGTTAAAGATTTTGAAGCTGAACTGGTAAACCACCTTGAAATGAACCACCAAAACATACTTGATGCGTTCAGAGCGGGTAAACTTGATTCAGACCACCTGGCAACACTCGAAAAAGTGTGTGCTGAGCTTTCAGCTAAATATTAATAATAAGGCATGGCAAGCTTAAAGGAAGTTCGTACCAGAATTGCCTCCGTAAAATCTACGCAGCAGATAACCAAAGCCATGAAAATGGTTTCGGCAGCCAAGTTGCGCAGGGCCCAGACCAAAATTCAGCAAATGCGTCCGTACGCAGAAAAGATGAATGAAATGCTGGGCAATGTGGCAGGCAACCTTGAAGGAAGTAACTCAAAGCAATACTACGAGAAAGCGCAGGATGGCAAAATTCTGTTCATACTCGTAACATCAGATCGCGGTTTGTGCGGCTCGTTCAACTCAAGCTTATTCAAAGAACTGAAATATCGCTTTGAACACGAATTGAAGGATGAGTACAACGCAGGCAAAATTGAGCTGTATTGCATAGGCAAAAAAGGCCGTGAATTGTTTGCTCGTTACGGTGCTAAAATTGTAGCCAAAAACGATGGTTTTTTCAACAAATTCGACTTTGAAGATGCTGAAAGAATTGCCGATGAATTGATGGGAAAATTTACCAGTGGCGAATACAAGGAAATCCACGTGGTTTATAACCAATTCAAAAATGCAGCTACTTATTTCGGTCTTGTAGAGCAATGGTTGCCCATAAGCGCTGCCGTTGAAGAGCAAGACCAAAGCAATATGGCCAACTATATTTTTGAGCCCGGTAAAACCGAAATTCTTGACGAATTGGTTCCGCGTTCGCTCAAAATATCTTTGTTCAAAGCCATGCTAGATTCAAATGCATCAGAACACGGCTCGCGAATGACCGCCATGGACAGTGCCACTGAAAATGCGCAGGAAATGCTTAGAAACTTGTCAATAGAGTACAACAAAGCACGTCAAGCAGCCATTACAACCGAAATTCTAGAGATTGTAGGCGGCGCCGAAGCATTAGCCAACGGTTAGTAGTTAATTTTCGTAACCATATTCATAAAGGGAGTCAATTGGCTCCCTTTTTTATTTTATGTACTTTTATTAACCTTTAGCTACATTATGAAAAACATATTGCTCATATCGCTTTTGTTCATTTCATTTGGTATAAAAGCACAGTGCACTAAATTCAAGGTGCGTTTTAGTCGTCCTGATACCGTATCAGATACATTAATTTGCCTACCTGCCAAAGTGGTTCTTGAAAAAAAATGCCAATTTGATATAGATGAAAATGCATCAAAATATGATGAGATTGACACTTTTTGGTGGGATTTTGGTGACCACAGTAAACGCAATTCAACCAACGACCAACACAATTATTTCCAAACGGGAACATTTGATGTCAAGCTTATTGTAAAAACCAAATTCGGTTGTTTAGATAGCTTCACCAAAAAGCAAGCATTTACCGTTATCGGACCCCAAGCAAAATTTGCCCTTCAAAAGGATACGGTATGTCAATTTGATTATTTGGTATTGAACGACCAAAGTACCGTGTATGGCGGTTCTTCTGATAATATGCAATACAGTTGGCACTTTAACAACCAAATAATTGAGACGAATAAAGACAGTGCACAAAAAGTGAAATACAGGGCAACAGATAGCAATGGATATGAAGTTTATCTGAGGGTGTCAGCTAAAATTGCCGATCCGGTGACGAATGTGTTACAAAAATGTGTTGACCTATATCCTAAAAAAGGCGGGCTCTTAAGTCCGTTATCGGTTTTTGTAACAGCCAACGACACACCGCACATTCGCCACCTGAGCAATGGAAAATATTTGGTTGTAAACAGCAAGTACTACGACGACTTTTATTGGGTTACCAACAATTCGCCTGATACATTCAGGACTAATACAATTCTAGCTGATGGCAGCGCTTACGGCTTTTTATATGGAATAAAAAATGCTTGTACCGTACGCCGGAAAATTAACCTTGAAGTTTCTGTGGAAAGCACAAAAATCCAATTAGCCGATATTATGTACAATCCTTATGGCAAAGAAATTATTATTAAATCAGTTGATGAAAATAGCATTGTTTCGGTTTGTAATCTAAACGGACAATCGGTTTTTTATCAAACAAAATTCAGCGAAAACTACCAAATTCCGGTGGCTTTGTACCGTGGGGTCTTGATAGTTAAGATACAGACGGACAATCAAATACAATCGAAAAAATTAATCATATATTAGAATGAATAGGACAAGCCGACTTTTATATTTTACAGATCCCATGTGTTCGTGGTGCTATGGCTTTGCCGATGAATTGAGTAAAACGGTGGAAAATTTGCCGAGAAATATTGCATTTGAAATAATAGTGGGTGGCCTGCGCGCCGATGGTACGGAAACCATTAAGGAGATGAAGGACTTTCTTACCCATCATTGGCAGGATGTGCAGGAGCGGAGCGGGGTTGATTTCAACTACCAAATTTTAGACAGTTGCAAGTTTACCTACAATACCGAGCCCGCCTGCCGCGCTGTAGTGGCCATGAAACAAATGGCGCCGCAAAAGGCATTTTCCTATATGAAAGCCATACAAAAAGGCTTCTATTTACATAATTATTCACCAAACGACGATACCACTTTTGCCCTGCAAGCCAAAGAATTCGGGGTGGATTGGCAGGAGTTTTTGCGCGTTTTCAATGCAGAGGAAACCAAAACCGCCACAAGGAATGAATTTGCACTAACCAAAAAATATGGCGTAAGCAATTTCCCAACTCTTATTTTGGTACACAATGAAAAGAACCACACCATAGCGCAGGATTTTGGCCGGCATCAGGTATTGTTGGCCAAGATTCAAAAAATCGCAGGGCATTGATTTTTCATGGTGAAAATGAAAGTTAGTTCCTGAAAATGTAGCGAATTAGGTATGCGAATTATATGATTTATTTGATGGAAATTTTCAATAAAAATGTGCTCATTTATGGCTTTAAATTGAGAAAAGCCCAGCGACATGAGACCTTTTCTCAATTAATTGTTACATTTAGCCAAAATAAAATAATCCCACATGAAAAAGATTTTATTTTCGAGCACCTTATTGCTTATTTCTGCTTGCCTGTTTGCGCAATGCAACGATTTTTCCGTTGATTTTAAAACCAACGATACCGTAATGCAAGTCATGGTTTGCTCGCCTTCATCGGTATTAATCAATTCATTGGTACAATTAGATGCCGGCGATGAGGTTACAAGCTACGATTGGTGGTTTGGCGATGGCAAAACGGGCAATATCAAAAATCCGGCACACACTTATTATGATGCCGGCTACTACAAGGTAAAGTTGGTGGTTCATACCAAAAATGGCTGCGTAGATTCCATGAGTAAAGATTCGTTTTATACAGTCATGGGGCCAAAAGCGCAATTTTCATTAGTACACGATACGCTGTGCAGCGGCCAAAACCTGCAAATCAACAATGAGTCGGAATTTGAGTTCAGCAATACAGCTACCGCCCGAATGGATTGGATGCGCGATGGTAAGAACTATTTCTCATCAGGCCAATTCGACAAAATTGTGACTCAACGACTGGATTCTGCAGGAGAGTTTGAATTGAGTTTGCGTATTACCCAAACCTATAAAGACCCTGTGACAGGCGTTGACCGCATTTGCCTTGATTATTACCCAAATAGTCTGCAAGGCGAACCAACAATGAAATACCTGGTAAAAGGAGTGGAGGAAGCAAATTTTACCCGAAAAAATGACAAAATGTACGTAAACAACGCAAGTGTCTATGACAGCATTTTGTGGAGCTACCGCGACCAAAAAATTATCTCTGATTCACTTAACCTAAATGACGTCAATACAAAAACGATTGGCTTGTTGGTATTTCAAAACGGATGTGCGCGCTACTACCCCGACATACTTATGGGGGTGCCGCAACTCAATACATCATTCAGCCAACAATTTGACTTTGACCTGAATGGCCTCGTGCTCAACATCAACAATAAGTCAGATCAAATACTCTACCTTAAAGTATTCAGTACCAACGGAAAATTAATAGCGAGCAGTCGGGTAAAAGCAGGCGCTACCTTACAACAGTCGCTTGACAGTTTCGACGGTGGCGTGTATTTGTTCAACATTACCGACGCCAAGGGGCATAGTGAAGTAAAAAAGTACCTGCTCCAATAAGCGCGCATTTTTTTAACCGCATGATTGTGAAACTTTTGTCAAAATCGCAAAATTTCATACAATTCTAATTCCTAAACTAAATTAATAGCTGACCTTCGCGCCTTCATTTTCAAAGCTATATGCAATCAATAAGAAACATTGCCATTATTGCGCACGTTGACCACGGCAAAACCACCTTGGTTGACAAAATCATTCATGAATGTAAGGTGCTCGACACCAGGAAAGTAGCGGGCGAACTTTTGCTCGACAACAACGACCTGGAACGTGAAAGGGGAATTACCATTTTGTCTAAAAACGTTGCAGTTACATATAAAGATGTTAAAATCAACATCATAGACACTCCTGGTCACGCCGACTTTGGTGGCGAGGTAGAACGGGTATTGAAAATGGCCGACGGCGTAATCTTATTGGTTGACGCTTTTGAAGGTCCTATGCCGCAAACCCGTTTTGTACTGAGCAAAGCCCTAGAGCTAAACCTGAAACCCATAGTGGTAATAAACAAAGTGGACAAACCCAACTGTCGCCCCGATGAGGTGCACGATGCGGTTTTTGACCTCATGTTTAACCTTGACGCTACCGAAGAACAACTGGATTTTGTGACCATGTTTGGCTCATCGAAAAACGGTTGGATGAGCGACGACTGGCGAAAACCCACCGATACCATAGTGCCCCTGCTCGATTGTATCATCGAAAACATTCCCGAAGCAAAAGAAGTGGAAGGCACCACCCAAATGCAAATCACATCGCTCGACTTTTCAAACTTTGTGGGCCGCATAGCCATTGGCAAAGTATATCGTGGCGGCCTTAAGGAAAATACCGACTACCGCATTTGCAAACGCGATGGCTCAGCCAAAAAAGTGCGTGTGAAAGAATTGCACGTATTTGAAGGCATGGGCAAAAGAAAAGTGGAATCGGTGCGCTCGGGCGACCTCTGTGCCGTGACCGGTCTTGAAGATTTTGAAATTGGCGACACCATTGCCGATGTGAACGAACCCGAACCACTGAAAAGAATTGCAGTGGATGAACCTACCATGAGTATGTTGTTCACCATCAACACCTCACCGTTTTTTGGTAAGGAAGGCAAGTTTGTAACTTCAAGGCATTTGCGCGACAGGTTGTTTAAAGAAACAGAGAAAAACCTGGCACTGCGCGTGCAGGAAACCGACCGCGAAGACCGATTCAACGTGTATGGACGTGGAATTTTGCACCTTTCTATACTTATAGAAACCATGCGTCGCGAAGGATATGAGCTGCAAGTGGGAAAACCACAGGTAATTTTCAAAACCATTGATGGCGTTAAAAACGAACCTGTGGAAACCCTGGTAGTTGATGTACCTGAAACCACCGCCGGAAAAGTGATTGAATTGGCCACGCAGCGAAAAGGAGAGCTGGTGATAATGGAACCGAAAGGGGATATGCAGCACCTTGAGTTCAAAATTCCATCGCGTGGTTTGATTGGATTGCGAAACCTGGTACTTACCCAAACTGCTGGTCAAGCCATTATGACCCACCGCTTCGTTGGCTACGAACCGTACAAAGGCGAAATTACCGGAAGGTTCAATGGCTCCTTGGTTTCAATGGAAACCGGACAGGCGCTCGCTTATGCCATAGACCGTTTGCAAGACCGCGGCAAGTTTTTCATAGACCCGAATGAACAGATTTACAAAGGACAGGTGGTTGGCGAACATACCCGCGACAACGATCTGGAAGTGAACCTGATAAAAGGTAAAAAGCTCACCAATATGCGTGCATCAGGTTCTGATGATGGCGTTAAAATTGCCCCAAAAACGAGTTTCTCGCTTGAAGAAGCCATGGAATATATTTCAGATGATGAGTTTCTGGAAATTACACCGATCAGTTTAAGGATGAGAAAGGCCAAATAACCTGGCTTTGCCTATAAACAAAAAAGGGGACTTTGCAACAAAGTCCCCTTTTTTATGCTTTAGAGCTTCGTTTGCAGCTTATTCTTGTTTTACCACCTTGCGGGTTTCTATGGCATTGTTCAGGTAGAAATTGATGTAATACACACCATTTTCATAAGCCGACAAATCGATGGTGGTTTCAGCCAAAGCGTTTTTACCGGTTGAATTGTACACCAGTTTTCCTTGTTGGTTGTAAACTCTTATGGCTTCAACAGGGCTGCTTCCTGTATTTTTCACTACCACAAGTCCGCTGGTCGGATTCGGATAGATTTCAATTTGCGGATTGGAAATAACACCGCCAATAGAAATGTCTTTTTCTACAATTACCACACGGGTTTTGGTGCTGCTCATATTGCCCGAAGAATCAGCGGCGTAGTAATGCACGTAATAAGTGTCTGGCACAGCCGTGTTTACCGTGCCGGTAGGATAGACCCAAATGTATTTAGCCGGCCAATAATTGTCAACTACGGTCCAACCCGCCTCGTTGTAGCTGTCGTTCAGTTTTACTTTTTCAGGATTATTTCCTTTTAGGCTAAGAATAGGGGCTACGCGGTCCACTACTTTTATCAATCGGGTTACCTTGGTTTGCGATCCTTTTGCATTGGTCACCGTATAAACCAGACTGAAAACGCCAAGCCTTGTGGCGGGTTTGTTGTAGCCAAAACTATCTACATAGCTGCCACTCACTTTTAGCGTAAGTCCGGTGGTGCCGCCGTTGTAGTCGGTGTAGGTCACGCCTTCATCGGTGTAGGTGCTAAAAACGTCAATTGTTTGATAATCATCTCCTATCATCTCCACTTTAGGCGTAAGGAAATCGCCCACAATTACCAAACGCGAAAAACTGTCGATGTTGCCACTCGGATCTTTGAGTATGTACCAAAGCAAATAATTGCCCGGAGTATTCACATCCACCGAACCTTTTTTGGTAAGTGTAATTTTTGAATTGTCGTAATAATTGTCAGCGAATACAATTCCCGGGTCGGTAAATGGATCTTTTACTTGTTGTTCAATAGTATCGCCGCCTATAAATTGAGTAACAAAGGGCGCTTTGGTGTCGCGCACAATTACCACTCTAATTATTTGCCTTGTATTGCTGCTTGAATCAACTACAGTATAAGTGAGTTTTTGTGTGCCTAAAATACCTGTATTGATGGTTCCTGTCACGGTGTTGCTTTTCACATAGCAGTTGTCGCTGTAGAAATAGCCCGGATCGGTAAAGCTTGAATTCGCTTCTACATAAATGGTATCGCCGCCATTTAGGGTCAAAGATGGTTTTACAGTGTCTTTGGCTACTACTACAGTTCGCTCAGCCGTGGTTGAGTTGCCACTTGAATCGGCTGCGGTATAAACGAGTTTGTAGGTTCCTGCTTTGCTAAACAATACCGAGCCTGCCACAGTCAACTTAATGGTATCGTGCAGGGCGTTGTCTAAACCATAGCCCATGGGGTCGTTCCAGGTTTCGCATTGGTTCACATATTCCACCGAATCGCCGTACAAGAAAATGCTTGGGGCTTCGCTGTCTCTGATAATGTCCACGCGGTAATCTTCAAATTCGCCATTTACATTGGTTCCGCAGGCGGTATTGGAACTGTTGTTTTTGCTTACGCCAATGCGCAGGGTAGTGGCACCCAGTTTTGCACCGGCGGGCACTTTAAACTTGAATGTTTCATAAACATCTTTATTGGGGCTGCCGCTTGCGGCTATTTGCTCTCCCTTATCGTCAAAGTCGCCATCCTGGTTGTAGTCTATCCATGCAGCGCGGTTCAGGTCGTTTTGTGGTGGTTTGTTACGGTAAATCTTCAGGTCATAATATCCACCTCGCATCAAATCGGTGCGGTTGGTGGCGCGGTAGTCGGTGTAGGCTGTGGTGCCCGATGCACTTGAGTTGTCTATTTTGCCCAAAACCACTCTCGAAATGCCCACGTCTCCATCCAGGTTTTGAACCTTAGGAATACAAGTTTTCTTTACATGCACCGCGCATTTCACCAAAATAGTGTCTATGCCTTGGGTGTTGGTAGCTATGAGTCTTATATCAAAGCAACCGGTATCCTGAAAAACCACTTTGGTGATTTGCTGCTGCGAATTGTAGCCCGTTACATAAGCATATTTTGATGGACTGATGCGCCATGTGCGGTATTCAGAACACACAAAACCACCCACGTGCGATATATCGCTCAGGGTAACTACTTGTCCTACATCGGGGTTTTTAATGTCCACCTCAAATTTGGCTTTCGGCTTGGCCGGTGCTTCCACCACCACTATTTGTTTTTCAACCGAATCGGTGCCGCCGCAGTTTTTGGCAGCTAGTCTAACGGTATATTTTCCACTGAAGAAAAAGTAGTGCGTAATGGCCGAGTCGGTGTATGAAATGGTATTGGTTACATTGCTCATTATCTGCCAGTTGTATGAATTTCCGAGTCCGGTAGATAAATTCTCTACGCTGAGTTCGGTGCCTACACAAATGGTATCGGGAATGTCGAAATCGGCAACAGGCGCGGGAATATTCATAGCTTCTGCGGTCCATTGCACTTCAAATCCATTGGAAATAGAAGTGGAGGAAGTAGTGAATTCGAAATAGGCTTTTCCTGAGCGAGCTACCAATGAATCTCTGAAATAGCTGGCTGATTTTGAACCGGTTAATCCATTGCTGTAGGCGGTGTTGTAAGCGTATATTTTGCCTCCGGTATTGTCTTTTCCGTCGTAAACCTTCAAATAATCGCGTCCGCCCGCCAAATCAAATTCATTGAATTTGAGATAAAGTGTTTTGGCACAGGGCAATACGGCAAAAGTGCAATTGTAGCGGCGAAGACCTAAATAGGGGCCTTTACCACCCGGATCGCGCAAAATACCGGATGACACCGTTGATTCAGTGCCTGTATTGCATATTTCGTGTTCGTCGCTTACCGATATAAAGTTGACTCTACATTTGGTAGAGCCACCCAGTTTGTTGCCGGCATAAAGACAAATGGTGTAGTCGCCTGAGGTGTTGAAAATCAGAACAGGATTGTAACTTCCTGAATCTGTGCCGTCAGCATAAGTGAAGGTTCGGCTTCTGGCGTTCAAAAAATCGGGCGACACCGACCATATCAAAGTGTCGGGTCCGTTTAAGCTTTTGTTGAAAAGGTAAACCCGTTCTCCTTTTTGAACCACGGTTTTTTTGGCGGTAAAGCGAGGTACGGTAGCGTTTTGAAGCGCTTTGATAACAATAAAATGGCTTACAGTATCAAAGGCACTGCAATTCATGGTTTTAAGTGTGACTTTGTACCTGCCTTTTTTCGGAAACTTATGGTTTAAATTGAGGCTTTTTGCCACCAATTTGTTGTTTACATACCATTCATAGGCGTTGAGGTCTTCTGCCTTGTCGGCGTTTTTGCCAAGCACAATGGCATTTATAAAAGAAGTGTCGGGCAAGTTGAATTTGGCTTTGGGTTTTCCTTGTTTGTAGGTTGACTCATCGGCGCCAATGCTGGGCGAAAAGCAGCGTGCATCGCCATCAATATCATTTAAAACACCCAAAGATGGAGCTCGCGGCGAACTGGTGCTGCTGCTCAAATGCAAATCATTGGTGCTTATAATAGCCGGTGTGCCTTCTACCGAATTTTGGTTGAATTCTACGTAATCGGACTTCCAGTTGGCCAATGAAGTATAGTTGGTTAATCCGTAAGTAATTTTTGTAGTGCTGGTTGCATAGTATTGGTTGTAGTCTATTCTATTGAAGCCGTAGCTTGATAAGCAATAGAACGCCGCATTGCCATAACCGTACAAAATATTGTTTCTAAAATCGAGTGTAGAAGGATTGGAAATGTTGAGTGCCGGCGCACCCAGTAGCGTATTGTGGTATATGCGCGAGTATGAAGGATTGGTAAGGTAAAGGGCTACGTTTGAAGCCTTTATCATGTTGTTGGTAATATTGGCCCAAGTACTGCCTGAGGTGTTCAAGTCTCTGACATAAATTCCAATATAGGTAGCCACTATGTTGTTGGCGGTAATATTGGTATTGCTCAAGGTATAAAGCAGCATGGCAATGGAACCTGTTTGTCGCAGATTTTCCATTTTGTTTGAGTTTATTGAAACCGCGCTGAAATTGTTCATACCCAAACAGGTATAGTATTGGTACTCAAAATGGTTGTTGGCTATTTGAATGTTTTTTGAGAAGCCGCCACTGGGTCCCATAATGCTGATACCGCGTTCGCCGCCATAAAAATAACATCCTGTTACTGTGAGATTTTCAACATTGTCGCCACTAACCGATTCGCTGCCTGTGGCGTCTGATGCCACAATACCAATAAGGTCTTGGCTTGTACCTGAACTGGGCATATTGAACCAGCAGTTTTCGAAAGCTATATTCCTGCACGATTTTGCCAAATAAGCAACCCAACCCGGTCCGCTGGCGGTG
This sequence comes from bacterium, assembly GCA_016124515.1. Taxonomy (GTDB): domain Bacteria; phylum Bacteroidota; class Bacteroidia; order CAILMK01; family JACPUW01; genus JACPUW01. The sequence goes on along the minus strand of WGNN01000052.1, from coordinate 5,342 downwards.
GTTTGCAGCTTCAGGTTTTTAAAGGTAATCCATTCCGCTCCGGTCATGGTTATGGTATTTCGTTGGACAGTTCCACCGGTGTAGGTAATAATTGCCTTACTTGAATCAAGGCCGTCAAAAGTGATGGCGTTGGTTTTACTGGCCCCCGTAATCGCCTGAAAGCTAAGCGCTCCACTGTATGTGCCAGCATTTACGGTAAATTTTACGGCGCCACAAACTCCGCGTGTATTCAAATCGTCAACCGCTTGTTGTACGGTGCTAAAGTCAGCACTGCTGCCACCAATGGTGTAGGTTCCGCTCAGACCTGTTTTTCGGCTAACCGTTAGAGTATCGTGCAGGTTTTGGTCAGCATCACCATTTACCGAATCTACTATGGCTATGAGGGTATTGCTACCCGAAACAAACTGTGCGCCTGAAAGCTTAAGCTGAGCGGTGCTGCCGGGCAAAACCGTTCCACTGAAACTTGCGCCTTTCATTTTTTTGCCATTTACCCACCAATTGATACGTGCCGATTGAATGGTATCGGTTCCATTGTTTTTAAAAGTAGCGGTTATGTCAGATTTTCCTGAACAAAAGCTGCTGAAATCGAGCAAGGTAGCATTGCGCTTAAAGTGTTCGTTGATGGTAATATCGTCGAATGTCACTCCATCGTCAGCGGTTAGAGAAGAGGCAGGGTAGTTGTCGCGTTGCCCAAAACGCAATTGAAAAGTTGAAGATACTTTTTGATTGGCCTTGGCAAGCGCCGAATCAATATCGAGTTTGCCGGTATAGTTCCAGCGACCACTGGTTCCACGGTGAGAGTACCAATCGTAAATAAGCACCCAACTGTCAGAATTGGAACCCCTTATGTAAACTTTGTCTTCTGTATTGCTTTCATCGCCGTGGTTCATAAAGTAAAACGAAAGTTCCAAATCAGATTTGGTGTATTTGCTCAAATCCAGGGTAAGGGTCAGGTAGTTTGTACTGTATTGGTTTGTAGTGGAAGCATCGAGCGTAGCTGAAACAACGCCATTGTGGTAAAAGCCATTTCCGGCTTTAAAACGCAAACGGCCACGGTTTGTATTGGCATACGACCAATTGGAAAGTCCGTTGATGGATGAAGTGGAAGAAGTAAAAGTGGTGGTAGATCCAATATTTTCGAACCCTTCAGTATATGGGAGGGTAATCTGTGCCTGTGCGGTGGCAAATGTAAAACCAAACAAACAGGCTAAAAGCGCCTTGAAATACTTCATATTAAAGCCATTAATAAAATGTGGGAAATGCAAAAATCCGCATTTATCCAGATTGATAAGACGTAAATAAGTTGAAAGGGGATGCTTTTGTGATGAGTTGCACCTTTTTATACCGTAGCAAAGCTATAAGTGCATGATAGCGTATATAAAGTAGCCTCGTTATGCCACAATTTTGCTTTATTTGGCACGGCAAACCAAACACACATGGTGACAAGGCGAAGTTTTATAAAAAGTACAGCTGCCGTTGGCGGTTTTTTTCTACCCGATTTTTCATTTGAGTACAAAAAAACTGATGAGCACATAAACCAAATGAAGGCGCTGGCAGCAGGAAAAGAAGTGCATGAACTTGTGAAAAATGAAGCCTATTGGCAGCAGGTGCGTGCGCTTTTTCAACCCCAGACCGATTTCATAAACCTTGAAAATGGTTACTTTAGCGCACAGCCACAATCCACACTTGCACAGCAACTTATGGAAGTGAATCGGGTGAATACCGAAAATTCATTTTTTATGCGCCGCAGCCAAAACGAAGCACTCATGCAAGCCAAAAGTGCTTTGGCTCAATTTGCGGGGCTTCACAAGGAAGAATTTGTGATTTGCCGCAACACCACCGAAGCATTGGACACCGTAGTGCATGGCTATCCCTGGCAGGCAGGCGATGAAGTAATAGTGAACAAACAAGATTACTACAGCATGTTGGCTGCCTTTGAACAGCAAAAACGAAGGAGCGGCATCAAACTCAAGTACGCCAAAATACCCCAACTGCCCAAAACGGATGAAGAGGTGGTAAAGGCTTTTGAAAAAGAAATAACCTCCAAAACAAAAATGATTTTGGTAACACACCTTATCAATTTAACCGGACAGGTGTTGCCACTTAACAAATTGGTTGAAATGGCCCACGGCTATGGAGTGGAAGTGATGGTGGATGCGGCTCATAGTTTTGCGCATGTTTTGTTTAACATAAAGGAAACAAAAGCCGATTACCTGGGCACAAGTTTGCACAAATGGCTTTGCTGCCCCATGGGGCTCGGTTTATTGTATATAGACCCGAAAAATATCGAGAAAGTTTGGCCGCTATTTGGCGATGATGAATATGCAGCCAACGACATACGCAAGTTTGAACATTGGGGAACTAGGCCTGTATCGGCAATGGCCACCATAGCCAAAGCCGTTGATTTTCATGAGGCTATAGGGAGCGAGCTGAAGTTTGAACGCTTGTTTTACCTGAAGAATTACTGGACAAGCAAAGCCGCGGAGATTAAGAAGGTACAAATCAATACGCCGATGGAAAAAAGCCGATCGGGTGCTATTGCCAATTTTAGCATCGAAGGCCTGCAACCGGATAAAATAGCGCAAAGGCTTTATGATGAACACAACATTTTTACCGTAGCCATAAACAGCGAAGAAGTGAAAGGAGTGAGGGTAACCCCACATTTATACAACAATACAGCTGAGCTTGACAAGCTACTGGAAGCCATAGAACACTTAGCGGCATGAAATTAAAGGATCTCTCGTTGCAGCAAGCGAGTCTGGCTTTCTTGGTGCTATTGTTGGTATTTTCCGCAGTATTTAAAGAACTAAGTTGGGGCTTTAACCATCTGTGGTTTTTGCCGGCTCCGCTCATTGTGTTGACTTTGGGTCTTGCCGCCGCACTGTTTTGGATTTTCTCAAAACGATCGCTTCCTCAACTCAAGTTTTTGCCCGCCCTTATTGCCTTGCCCGTACTTGTGCTGTTGTTGGTAGCTATTGCCCCCTTGGCCACTGAGGCTTATGGCGATACCCGTTCAATTTTGAGCAATTATGAAGCTTTTTTTCATGGCAAACGCAGCGTTGAAGATGCCGTACTCGCCCTGATTGACCCCAATATTTTCAAGCTTCACAATGGGGAGAAATTCACCTTCAATGCCATTTTTCTGTTGATGAAAAGCTTGAACCTTACATTGAAGGAAGCTTTTTATGTTTTCGACCTTATGTGGGCTGTGTTGGCTGCCGCAGCTTTTATATGTTACCTCAAGCTTGCAGGTATTGTCAACTATTTTGTGCCGCTTTTGCTTTTTCTCTCTGTCAATTTCATGCTCATTTTTTCAGGACATATAGAAGTGTATGCACCCTCTATATTTTTCTTGTTTTTGTTTTTGTTGAGTCTTAAACTACACCTTCAAAAGTTAAAACTAAACACACTCATATATACAGTTTTAAGTGCGGTACTTTTGATAAAAGTACATTTGGGCAATGTGATTGTACTGGGCCCATTGGCCTTTGTTGCCGCCTTGTTCTTTTTTCCTAAAATGGTGAAGTACATCACCACAAGAAACGGACTGGTTTTTTGGATTTCAGGTGTGGTTGGATTCTTTCTGGCATATTTTTTTGTTTTGCACAGCGCCAACAGCAATTATGCACAGCGCGAAGCGGGTTTTATAGAAAATGTGTTTCTTCCCTTGTTCAGTTCTGAAGCGCCCTACAACCACTACGGTTTGTTGCACCCCAACCACCTTGTTGACTTCATTTCACTATTGCTATTGTGGTCGCCTGTTTTGTGGTATTTATTAATAAAAAGTTGGTGGCAAAAGGAAATGAAGCAACAGACGATAATGGATGTGGTACTCATTTTTTTATTGCTCAGCTATTTATTTGAGTCATTTGCCCTGAATCCATTGCTTAGTATGCCCCGCGACTGGGATTTGCTTTCTTTGGGAGCACCTGTACTGCTCATATACGCCGCACAGCTTTGGAGCAGAAGCAAAGAAATAGAAGTGAAACAACTCAATGCCACCATTTTGGCCGGCTTTGTATTGTTTTCGCTGCCGCGCTATGTTGTTGAAAGTCAACCTAATTTATCGGCAAACAGACTCACCGTGGTAGGCGACCATGTGTACAAAACCTATTATGCGGGTAGCTCGGTACTGCTTTCAATGGCGGTAAAACAAACGGAAAAACCCGACTACGAAGCCTTAAAGGCAAATGCTGCATACCTTGACCAACAAGCCAAAGGATATCCCGACAACGAACTGAGCCACTATTTTAGTCAAACCGCTTATTGGCTGGCAGATGATAAAGGAAAGTCGTTGCTGGCCCTTGATTTTTTCAGGTTGGCACTTGACCATAACAATGAATATGAAATAGCCCTGAAAGGCGCCGCCATAGTGCTTCAAAACAACAACAGGCTCGATGAATCGCTGCCATTGGTTTATAAGCTGCTTGAAATAAACCCCAAAGAAAAAGGCTATTACCACATGTTGTTCAATTGTCTGGTAGCCCTTAAAAAAGAAAAAGAGCTTAAAGAAGCCGCTTACAGCTACCTTAAGCTCTTTCCTGAAGATCGTAATTTAATAAGATCAAAGTTGGGGGTGGAGTAGCCTATTAATCAGCTATTTCTACCAATCCCTTTCCTTCGCGTATCAACAGCACTTCTTCGCCGGTGCAATCGAGCACAGTTGAGTGTTCGGTAGAACCGGGTCCGCCATCAATCACCAAATCCACGCGGTTTTTAAACTCATCGTAGATGATTTCAGCATTGGTTGGGTACTCATTGATGGGGTCGTTCAGTTTGATACTCGCGGTTACAATAGGGTTGCCAAGTGCATTCACAATTTCGCGCGGAATATTGTTGTCGGGCACTCTTATACCTATTTCTTTCTTTTTGTTTTTAAATAACTTGGGCACCTTGTTGTTGGCTTTCAAGATAAAGGTATAAGCACCGGGCAGCGAACTGCGCATGAGCTTGTACACAGAATTTGAAAAGGGCAAACAATACTCTGAGATGTTTTTGAGATCGTAGCAGATAAGGGCCAGATTGGCATTCTCAGATTTTTTACCAATTACCTGGCAAAGTCGGTCAATGGCCTCCTGATTGTACATGTCGCACCCAATGGCATAAACAGAATCGGTGGGGTAGATAACCAAACCACCTTCCTTTAGCGTGTTTACCACCATATCGATGTGACGTGGTGCAGGATTGTCAGGATAAATTTTTAATAGCATATACTTTCCCTTTAATTATGGTCAGAAAAGTAACGAATTAATAATTTATAAATACACTAAACCAAAACTTTCTTTACCAAGTCTGCGGCTTCTTCAAGCGGTGTGGCAGGGTAAACCTTTAGACCTGAGTCA
>WGNN01000069.1 GCA_016124515.1 bacterium | reverse complement strand
CTAAGGTTCAGGGCCGCCCAATTGAAGTTTTTTCTGAAATTGATATCAGGCTGAAGGAAGCCGTAATACTCTCTGACCACCTGCTACTGAACCAAGTGCTCATGAACCTGCTGAGCAACGCCGAGAAATTTACCGATCAAGGAGAAATTGGCATTGACCTGCATCTGATAAACGAAAATGATGAAAAAATGGAGGTGGCTTTTTGGGTTTACGATACCGGAATTGGCATTGAAAACGATAGGCTCGATAGAATATTTGAGAAATACGAACAAGTAAACCAAAAAACAAAGTATAAATATGGCGGAACGGGCCTTGGTTTGGCTATTACGAAAAAAATTGTTGAATTTTTGGGCGGCACCGTAGATGTGCAAAGCGAACCCAAAGTAGGAAGTCTTTTTGTGGTGACTCTAAGCTTCAAAAAAGGCGTAAACAAACTGCATACGCAACAAAACTTGGGCGTTGAACCACGTTTTGCACACACCGAATACAAATATGTGCTGGTGGCCGAAGACAATGTAATGAACCGCAAATACATCAACGAAATATTTAAAAACACCCCGATTGAAATTGATTTTGCACACAATGGCGCGGTAGCTGTAGAAATGTGCAAAAATAAAAAGTACGATATTATTTTAATGGATTTGCAAATGCCTGAAAAAGATGGCTTTGAAGCGACCATAGAAATAAGAACACACGAAAATAAAAATAACAGCACCCCCATAGTGGGCTTGAGTGCTTATGCCACCGAAGAAGTAAAAGCCAAAACCACGCTTGTGGGCATGGATTGGTTTATCTCCAAACCATTTACACCCAAACAACTCAAAAGCCTGCTGAACATTGAAACCACCGAACAGCAGCGGAAAGAAAAGCCAACACAACAAGACAATGTAATTGACTACCAACTACTTGAAGAACTTTACTTTGGCGATGCGGAATACGCCTACGAAATGTTTGACCATTTTCTCGACGTAATTGACGAGCAGGTTGATGAGCTGCAAAGTGCCCTTGACAATAATATTTGGGAAGAAGGCCGGCGTCTTGTACACAAAATAAAACCGGGATTTTCGATGGTGGGATTGCCCCATTTGCAGGAAATTGGTACCAACCTTGAAAAAGCCTGCGAAGAAAAAGACCTGAATACCATAAAAGTACTGTTTGAACAATTGATAGACCAATTGAAAGCCGACCTGCCTCATGTGCGCAGAGAACACCAAAACCTAAAATTGAAAATTTCATGAAATACAATTGCCTCATAGTAGATGATGAAGAAATGGCACTTCAATCGTTGAAAAGGCTATGCGAAAAATCAGAAGCTTTCAACGAAATTGTGTTGGCCAATAATGCCGAAGATGCAGCCCAATACCTTTTCAATAACGAGCCCGATGTGTTGTTTCTCGATGTGGAAATGCCTGATTTCAACGGATTGGAATTGCTGAAAACCATCAACAAAAAAATAAATGTGGTGATTATCAGCGGCAAAACGGAATATGCCTTTGACGCCTACCAACTCAATGCCATTGACTACCTGCCCAAGCCGGTAACCCTGCCCCGTTTTTTAGCGGCTTTGGAAAAAATAAACGCCAATACCAGAAAAAACCAAGACGACAACAACGAGCTGTATGTAAAAGTGGAAGGAAAGCTTACACGGGTAGCATTTGATGATATTTTGTATGTAGAATCACTTACGGATTATATTAGAATTCACACCAAAGAAAACAACCTGGTAGTGTACAGCACCTTGAAACACATTGAATCTAAACTTCCCACCAAAAACTTTATGAAAGTGCATCGCTCCTATATAGTAAATATGAATAAAATAAAAGATATAGACGAAAACCTAATCATTATAGAAAGTGCGGTAATTCCGGTGAGCCGTGCCAACCAACCCGAATTGATAAAACGTTTGAATTTATTGAAATAAGCTGCAAGACAGAGCGAACTATCTGCTAGCCCCGTTTTGTTGACAACAGCATTTACTACATGCAGCTTTCTGTAATAATACCCGCTCTCAACGAAGAAAAGGCCATTGGCAAGGTGGTGAAAGGCATTTTAGCAGTAGCCAAAGAAGCACGTGTAGTGGTGAGCGACAATGGCAGCACTGATTGCACAGCACAAGAAGCTACAAAAGCAGGCGCCATTGTGGTGCACGAAGCGCAAAAAGGCTATGGATACGCCTGTTTACGCGCTATGAAGTACCTGCAAAATGAAGTCAATAAACCTGATGTTATACTTTTTATGGATGGCGATTTTGCCGATTACCCTGAAGATATTCCGCGGTTTTTGGAAGAAATAGCCAATGGTGCCGATTTGGTGGTTGGCTCAAGAAAAATGGGCCATGCACAAAAAGGAGCGCTTACATGGCCTCAGCGGTTTGGAAATGCACTTACCGCACAATTGATACAATGGCGTTGGGGCACAAAAGTTACTGATTTAGGACCTTTCAGAGCCATAAAGTGGGATGTATTGCAAGCACTTAATATGCAGGAGAAAACCTTTGGATGGACCATAGAAATGCAGGTAAAAGCCATTAAAAACCAATACAAATACATTGAAATTCCGGTGGACTATAAAGTGCGTATTGGCACATCAAAAGTTTCGGGCAATTTTTCTGCTGCTATAAAAGCCGGATTCAAAATACTATCAACGCTGTATAAATATGCTATTTGAATTCACTAAATATATCACCCTCAGTTTATATGCCCTTTGCCTCTTGTTTTTGTTGGTGTATAGTATTTCGCAGTTGCAATTGGTGTATTATTATAAAAAAAGGAGCCATTCAAAAAACACAACAGCAACTGAACCTTATTTTCCTTACGTGACCATTCAATTGCCGGTTTACAACGAAATACGCGTAGTAGAACGGCTTATAACATCCTGTACTAAAATACATTACCCACACAACAAATTAGAAATACAAATTCTAGATGATTCCACTGATGAAACTTCATCTATAATAACAAGCCTGTTAAAAACCCTGGAAACCCAAATTGCCATACACCATATAAAACGCACCAAGCGCGAAGGTTTTAAAGCCGGTGCACTCAAATACGGCCTGGAGCAAGCCAAAGGCGAGTTTATTGCTGTTTTTGATGCAGACTTTATTCCCAATCCCGATTTTTTAACAGAGAGTTTGCCGCATTTCAAAAATGAAAGAACGGGGGCTGTGCAAACCCGCTGGGAGCATCTCAACCGCGATTTTTCTGCACTTACCACCGCACAGGCATTTGGTCTCGATGCACATTTTTCAATAGAACAAACCGGCCGAAACAAAGGCGGCTTTTTTATTAGTTTCAACGGCACGGCAGGCATCTGGCGTAAATCATGTATAATAGAATCAGGAAACTGGCAAAGCGATACATTAACCGAAGATTTGGACCTTTCTTTCAGGGCACAATTGCTGGGCTGGCAAATGGTTTACATAGAATCCTGTGCCTCTCCCGCCGAATTGCCTGTAACGCTTTGGGCCTATAAATCGCAACAATACCGCTGGAACAAGGGAGCCGCCGAAACACAGTTGAAATTACTTGGCAAACTATTGAAAAGTGATTTGAACCCTGCAATTAAATTCCATGCCGGCTTGCAATTGTGCAAAGGGCTGGTTTTTATCAGTAGCTTTTTGGTTTCTATTCTCAGTTTACCGCTTTTGTATTATTTGGTAAATAATCAGATTGAAACACATTGGCAATATGCTTTCACAGTATCGCTTTTCAGCGTCATGGTTTTATTACTTTTTTACAGCGTTTCCTTTAGAAAAACCGTAGGCTCGGCTTATAATATTTTTTCCTTTATTCAAAAGTTTGTTTCCTTTTTGGCACTATCGTTTGGCACCTCGCTGCACAATTCATTAGCGGTACTTGATGGTTATGCAGGTGTAAAAACTCCTTTTGTGAGAACACCCAAATTTAATATCGACAAAACCACTGACTTACAGATATTTGCAGGAACCAAACACATCACCATTGTGAGCATAGCAGAAGGATTGTTGAGTCTGGGTTTTGCCTTATCTACTTTGGCAGGTCTCTATTACGGTCAGTTGAGTTTGGTGCTTTTTCATGCCATGCTCAGCATCGGTTTCGGTTTTATTTTTATCAGAACCATAATAAACCGATAGCTTATGCCAACAAAGGTTTTGGCTCATATTTTTGCTTTTATCATGTATGTAATTGCCTTGTTGGGTATTGGTTATATAGTACCCACATCCGACACTTACAGCCTGATTGCCATTTACTTAATCCTGTTTATCCCTTATTGGTATTGGGCCGGAAGCAAGAAACTGAGCAAAACACAAATTATAGTTATCGGGCTCATGCTCAGGCTGCTGCTCCTGTTTTCCACCACGCGACTCAGCGACGACAGTTACCGGTATTTTTGGGACGGCACTTTATTGGCTAAAGGTTATAATCCTTATGCCGATAAACCCAATGATACGCTCCAATCCCATTATTTTGGCAGCGACAGTACGCAGCAGCTATTGTCAAAATTGAATTCTCAGGAATACTATACCGTTTACCCGCCGTTCTCGCAAGTCATTTTCGCAGTTTCAGCAAAATTATCCGGATTTAATTACCCGTATTTCAACGTTATACTGCGTTTAATCATTATTTTATTTGAGCTGATTACCTGCTTGGTTTTGTTTAAAATTCTGGAAATCCTGTCGCTTCCCCACCAACAAGCTATTTGGTATTTTCTCAATCCTATGGTTATTATTGAGCTCACGGGAAATTTACACAGCGAAATCTATATGATTTGGGCCATTGCTTTGTCATTATTCCTATACCATACGCAATGGTACGCGCTGTCAGCCGTGTTTTTGGCATTTGCTGTAGCTACCAAACTTTATCCCATACTTTTCGTTCCATTTTTTATGGTAAGCTTGCCGCTCAAACATAAGCTTTGGTTTGGATTTGCCATGACATCAACAATAGCTGTATTGTTTCTGCCATTTTTCTATAACAATAGTTACCTATACCATGTAGTTGACAGCCTGAAGCTATATTACCAAAACTTTGAGTTCAACGGAGGTTTGTATTACTTTTTTCGCTACATCGGTTTTCGCATAAGTGGCTACAATCAAATTGCCCTTATTGGTAAAATACTGTCTTTTTGCACTTTATCAGCATTTATCATTTTATGGCTTTTACGCATAAAAAGGCCGGAAAAATGGACCATAGAGCAATCCATATTTTTTGCAATGGTCATATTCTATTTGTTGAGCCATACGGTTATGCCTTGGTACCTAAGCCTTGCGGTTTTTGCCACAGCTTTTGTTAGTTATAGAATGGCTATTGCTTGGTCGGCTTTGTCGCTACTCTCCTATTCCGCTTTCTTGCATCCGGCATTTCACGAAGACCTGTTTTTGGTTGCCGTAGAATACTTTTTGTTGGCGTTATTCAGCCTTTACGAATTTACAAAACACTATAAAACACTGCGTGAGTCTAATAAGTAAGATAAAATATTCGCGGTTAAGCAATCTTTACAAGGCTACTATTTTGCCCCGTGCCAACATTAAATACCGCCATTTAGCTGATTTTCTTCCACAAAAAAGTCGGGTGCTTGAAGTGGGCTGTGGCAATGGCGGTCTCAGTTATTTGCTGCAAAAAAATGGTTATACCGTGCGCTGTTGCGATATTGAAGACCATTCGTTCTTTCCTGAAATAAAACCGCAACTTATTGACGGAAAACACCTTCCTTATGAAAACAAATCATTTGATGTGGTGCTGATTATTACTGTTTTGCACCACACCATTTATCAGGAGCAATTATTGACCGAAGCCATTCGTGTGGGTAAAAAAGTGGTGGTAATGGAGGATATTTATACCCACACATTAGGTAAAAAGCTTATCCAATTTACTGACAGTTTGGTCAATTTAAGTTTCGCAGGTCATCCGCACAGCAACCGAAGCGACAAGGATTGGCGCCGGCTTTTTGCTGCCCACAATTGGCAAATTATTGACTTTAAATACATAAGAACTTTGGGTTATTTTCGTCAGGTATTTTATGTTTTGGAAGCGGAAAAATAACGCTTGGTTGCAAGCGCGCTTCAGGTACCATATTCACTCCCATGTAAGTTTTTTCAAATGAGCTTCATATAAGTTGATTAGGCCAAGCTTTCATAGCGCCATCACAAGGTGACCTACATCACCAAGCCTACATGGATATTGCCTTTACTTTTGAAATGAAATTGTTGTTGACCAACAGTTTAACAAAACAGATTGAATTGAAAATAAACCAAAATATTTAAAACGCAACATTATGAAAAAGAACGTTGGAAGCGCCGACAGAATTATTAGAATAATTGCGGCCATTGCATTTGCCTTACTTTACCTTACCAATACAGTAAGCGGCACTTTGGGCATAGTGCTTTTGGTAGTGGGTATTGTGTTGTTTCTCACGGCTGTTATCAACTTTTGTCCCCTGTACTTTCCGTTTGGCATCAGCACAAGGCCCAAGAAGTAGCCTAGGCTATTTTTTTAAGAAAAGTCTCTATTTCGTTCAGGTCGTTTACAAAAACGATGTTGTTCCATAGCTGTTTTACCTGCGACTCTTCAACCCTTGTGCCTGCAATAAGTACTTTGCTGCCTTTAAACAATTTACTAAGTGCATCCACATAGTCTTTCACGTCGTCAATACCGGTTTCGTAGGTAAGTACGGTAAAATAATAATCAGGTTTATAGACATCGGCAATTACCGAAAGGTCTTCTAGTGGTACGGTTTGCCCCAGGTAAATGGTGCGGTGTCCTTCTATTTTAAACAGGTAGTTGGCAAAAAGCAACCCTATTTCATGTAGTTCGCCTTCGGGCAAAAAGAGCACGAATTTTTTAGGATTTTCATTCTTTTTGGCCATCATGTTGTCGGCAGCCACTATGAGTTTGTGTCGCACCAAATTAGAGATAAAATGCTCTTGAGCGGGCACTATGCTACCGGTTTGCCACAGTATGCCAATGCGGTACATAAAAGGATAAATAACCTTGGTTACCGCATGTTTGAATCCGAGTTTGATAATCACATTGCTCAGGATTTTTTCAAAACGCTGTTCGTCAAGGTCGAGCATGGTAATGGTAAGCGCGGTGAGCAAGTCGCTGTCTTCCTGCACCTGCTCGCTCACGGTGAGCACCCGTTGGTTTATTTCAGCTTTTGAGAGTTCGGCAATTTTTGAAATACGCATGCCATTACTGTTGAGCATGGCTATGTTGAGAATGTATTTCAGATCGTCTTCATCAAAAAACCTGATGTTGGTATCGGTGCGCTTAGGCTCAATAATGGCGTAGCGTTGTTCCCACACACGCAAGGTATGGGCCTTGATGCCGGTTAGCCTTTCCAGGTCTTTAATAGTAAACTTACCTTGCTTCTCTTTGCTCACTTTTCTCTCTCGTTTTTAAATAAAATTTATACTGCTCCGCGCCAGGCAAATTGGTAGTGCATGGTGCTAAAAAACACTACCAAGTAGAGAAACAGCCAGGGTGAAAAATTGTTTAAACCTTTATTTGAAATCCTGAACCAAATGATATTCAAGCCATAAGCTATTACAAACCAGGCCACATAGTTTTGGATAGGAATATGGTTTTGTTGCCATTGCCAAAAATCGAAAGCCATAGCCACGGGCTCCATTATCAGGTCTATCAATACCATTAAACCCGACGCTAATGCCGTTTTAATCCAAATATTAACATTAAGACGGCGCACCAATCGCACGCTCGTGTAGCACATAAGAAACCAATTGATACCCATAGCCAGCGGCACCTGCCATAGTTTGGGGCCCAAAGTGGCTCCGTAGTGGTATTGGCCAAAAATTTTGCCCGTAGCTACTCCGGCCACTTCAGCCAAAAATCCCATAAGGGTCACCAGCAGCATCCAAACAACCTCAGCTTTGTGGTAGCCTTTGTGAAAATAAAGGAGTACCCCGCTGAGAAACAATAAATTGACCGGTGTGAGCGAAAGGGTGAGTTGGTGGAACTCAGGCCATAAAATGCCCACAAATCCCACGGTTTCAACAATGAGAAACAGGGCAATGACAATTTTATCCGTTTTGCTTCGCTCCATTTGATTCACCTTGAAACCCGCAAAGGCCTACAAGGTTTATAAAAACAAATGTGGTGAAGCATTTTTTTATCTAATCCATGCAAATGCCTGTATTGCGTGGAAAAGAGTGCCTAAGCATTGCGTTTTTTCAAGATGTCTGCCACAATGAGTTTGCCGTGATGGCGGCTGTTTTCAATAAAAATCTTACTTGTGTTTTTGCCTGTAAGCACCGTGCCCGCCAGGTACAAACCTGCAATGTTTGACTCTAAGGTCTCTGCATTGTATTGCGGCACGTAGGTTTCCGGGTCAAACAATACGCCTGTTTTACTGAGAAACGACACATCGGGGTGGTAGCCGGTAAGGGCCAGTACGTGTTGGGCATCAATTTCCTTCTGTCCGTCGGGCGTTTCAATGCGCATTTTCTCTGGCAAAATTTCCAAAACGGTAGAATTGAAATAGGCTTTAATGGAACCTTCTTTTATGCGGTTTTCCAAATCGGGCCGCACCCAATATTTCATTTTGTAGTACAACTCGGCGCCGCGGTGCACCATCGTTACTTCGGCGCCATTACGGTACAGGTCGAGCGCTGCTTCACCTGCCGAATTTGAACCGCCTACCACCACCACTTTGCGCCCTACATAAGGATATGGTTCTATGTAATAATGACTTACATTTGGCAAATCTTCACCAGGCACATTCAGTTTGTTGTATTTGTCGTAGTAGCCAATGGCCACCACCACCTGAGTTGCTTCAAACATGCCTTTGGTGGTTTTAATCATAAAATGCTTGTCCACCTTTTCAATTTTCTCCACGGTGTTGTAGAGCGAATGTTCCAGTTTAAAATACTCAACCAACTTGGTATAGTAGCGCAGTGCTTCTTGTCGGGTGGGTTGTTTGCTCACGGCAGGAAAAGGCACACCACCCAGCTCGAGCAACTCCGATGTACTGAAAAACACAGAATAGGTTGGGTATTTTCTTATGGTATTTACCAAACTGCCTTTGTCAATAAGCAGGCAGCTCAGGTTGTTTTTTCCGGCTTCAATGGCCACAGAAAGTCCGGCGGGCCCTGCACCCACCACTACTATATCGTATGTTTTCATGCTAAAAAACTTTGGTGTATTGATTGGTTTGCAGAAAAAACTGCCAGCAGATTTTGGCGGCATCCTTTACTTCAATTTTTTCAAGGTTTTCGTCAATCCACTCTTTGTTGTAGCCCTGTGTTTCATCGTCAATGTAGGCAAAGCCTTCAAACGCACCACGCACTATTTTAAAAACCACTTTTTCAAATGCCTTGCGTCCTGTACCCGCAAAGTAACCCATCGGTTGAAAACTTTTTTGCTCGGCCAAAACTTGTTTAAACACACCCTGAGCAGCCATTTTGCGCAGCTCTGTGCGGCTAAGTTGGTTTCTGTTTTTGGCAACTTTTGTTAGCCGTAGCTCCGCCTGTTTTGCATCAAGCGTGTATTTATCTATCAGCAACTTCATCCGTTTTTCGGCTGTTTTGTAGTCTTTAAAAAAGGCCAGCGGAATTCCGAGCTTGTCTTTTTCGCGCACCACCCCCAGTTTTAGTGATTTGCCTTTGTTGAAAACACTAAGACAATAGCGGTACTCAAGCTGTTTGAGGTGGGCATTTAGCACAGGTTGCAATGAAAATACCCGCTCGTAAAACATGAGTTCGGCCAACAGTTCGTTGCCAGTAAGCTCATACTCAATATGGTGGAATTGTTTTTCGTAGATTTTAAAGCGTTCAAAGCGTTTGCCATCTGAAAAAAGACGCTGTGCGCAGGTTTTTATCGATTCGCCCCGACCAACGTATAGGGTGCGTTCCGCCTCGTTGTTGAGGTAAAAAACACCCGGTTCATCGGGTAAGTCGGCAAACATACGGTCGTCAATTTTCATTTGCCCCACGGCGTGCTCGCTCAGCGGCTGTCCTTTGCGAATGGTAGAATCAATGGCCCACCTGATTTTTTCGCTTTCCATCAGTTTCAGAAACAATACTGCGGTTGACATGGCATCGCCAAGTGCGCGGTGGCGGTCAGAAACATCAAGCCCCAAGCTCCTGCACAATTTGCCCAAGCTATATGATTCCTGATTAGGAAAAATTTTACGACTTAAATCAATGGTGCACAGTTGATCTGAAAAATAGTTGACTCCCTGTTTTTTCAATTCGGCACGCAGGTAGGCATAATCGAAGGTGGCGTTGTGTGCTACAAAAATGGCATCGCCCAAAAACTCGAGTATGCTGTGGGTAACTTCGGCAAAAATGGGTGCTTCTACCAAATCGCTATCCTTTATACCCGTTAGTTTTGAAACATATTTGTCAATGGGTTGCTGCGGATTTACCAGGGTTGAATACTCTGATATGACCATACCTCCGCGAATTTTCACAATACCGATTTCAATTATACGCCCGTTTTTGTGGTTTCCACCGGTGGCCTCTATGTCAACTACGCAATAGGTATTATTCATGGTACTGGTGGCAAAGATATTGAGCCTTTGTTAAGGTGAGTAAGATTATTATGTGTAGTAGTACGCTTGGCGGTTCAAAGCCCAATTACCACGGAAAAAGCACGTTTACCAAGATTTTTTAACAATTTATTCTTGCTGTGGTCTTTACACCACCAAATATTCAATCATTCGCCTCAATCAGCCACTTTAGAGTTAATTGCTATTCATAAATTTGTCATTCAAGTAACTCAACCCTTCTGAATATGTACCAGAATTTTACCAAAGTACTACTGTTTTTATCCTTTCTATTTCTGAATCATATGGCACTAGCCCAAATGTCAGGAACCTACACCATTGATAAAACCAAAAGTGGCTCTACCAATTTCAAATCATTTACCGGTGCCATAGCCAAGCTCAACTCGAGTGGTGTTAAAGGTCCGGTAGTGTTTAAGGTGGCCAACGACGACTACAACGAGCAAATTGTGCTCAAGTATGTGTCGGGTTCGTCAACCAGCAATACCATCACTTTTGAAGGTGCCGACTCAAGCAAAGTGCGCATTTACTACAACTGCTCGCAATACGAATCGGTGATAAAGGTAAATGCGGCCGCCAACTTTGTGTTTAAAGGCATGACCATTGAAAGCACCAACAGCACCTATGGCTACGGCATACACATAACGGCAGGCGCACGCAATATTTCATTAAAAAATTGTGTGGTAAAAGTGGCCTCAAAAGCCGGTGTTGATGCCGATTGTATTCCTGTGAATGTGGCCGGGGTTACCTACGCCACCTCCGGCGACAATGGTGAAAATATTTCGGTGAAAAATTCAAAAATTATAGGTGGTTACTTTGGCGTGAATATTCGCGGCACAAACAACAGCTTGTTGGCCAAGAATTTCGATCTGGACTCTAATATTTATTCAGGACAATATGTGTACTGCATTTATGCCTATTATGCTCAGGATCTAAATGTAAGGCATTCAACCATTGACAATTCAATACTCTACTATGCCTACGGTATTTACACCAACCAATGTGCGGGCGGCGAAATAATAAACAACAAAATATATGTGGGCAGATATGCCTTGTATTTGTACCTGCACAACTACTACAACCGCTCCGATTCGCTGTTAATAATAAACAACGAAATAAGCGATTTTGATGATGCGAGCTACCAAATGGGGCTCTACTCTTCTTATTGCTACAACCTGCGCATTTACCACAACACCATTACAGCTGACGGAACGGTATCAAGCTTCTCATACCCATGTATTTACCTTTCGCAACCCAACAACCATATTGTGGTAAATAACAACTTTACCGCTACAGGTAATAATGCTGTTTTTTACTTGGGATCAGGTACACTGGGAAGCACTTTTATTGACAACAACAACTACCACGCGGGCCCTAATGGCGGGCTTATAAGTTGGCAGGGAACCACTTATAGTCAACTGGGCAAGCTCAAAAAAGCGGTGAGTTCGCAAAACCAACATTCAACCAACGAAGACCCACTCTTTGCCGGCTCGCGCAACCTTGTACCTGTAGCACCGGGGCTCAACAACCGGGCTAGAAAAGGCTACGCAGCCAACGACCTTGCCGGTAACAAACGCCCCAAAGCACCCGATAATATTCCCGATATTGGTGCCTATGAATATTATGTAGCGCCAAACGATATAGATTTAACCGCAGTGCCCTCACCTGTAATTGCCAAAATAGGCAAAAACACCGTGGCAGTTGCCATAAAAAACAACGGTAGCGCCACTTACAAAGACACCGTTTTTGTAGAATACCGAATAAACAGCGGCAGTTGGGTAAAGGATACCGCCGTATTCTCAAACTTGAAAATCGGTGAAACAGATACCTTTTATTTCACCAAAAAGTGGAACATCAGTTCATCGGGTACTTTTGATGTTTGTGCCACTATTTCGCCCATGGTAAAATCGGATCCTGATTCGCTGGTGGGCGACACCATTTGCACCACCAAATGTGTGGGACGCTCAGGTACATTTGTAATTGACCCAAGCGGTTCGGGCGACTACAAAACCATTTCAGCGGCTATCAATTCACTTACCTGCGGAATAGCAGGCCCCATCAAATTCATTATCAAACCGGGCACCTACAAAGAGCGGCTCACCCTGAAAGAAGTTTTGGGTGCATCCACTAAAAACACCATCACGTTCGACGGACTCGACCGCGATAAGGTAACTATAGAATACACCGGTTCATCATCCTTGCCGGCCACCGTTTTGCTTGACGATGCAGATTACATCATTTTCAAAAACGTGACCATTTACAACATGGGCAATCAGGCATCGTGTGGTTTTTGGCTGCGCGAAGATGCCCACCACAACACTATAGACAGTTGCCGTATTATTCTAGACAGTGTTACTGCCAACTACGCCACAACCGGCATTTTGGTAGCCAATTCGGTTTCGTCAAGTTCCAGTACCATTCCTGGCAATACTTCACACAACCTTAACATAACCCACAACATAATTTTAGGTGGTAGTCATGGCATCAGGGTCAATGGTTCGGGTACTTCTTCCACCTCGGCCGCTATCCAAATATCAAACAACCACATTAGGAATTACTATTATGAAGGCATCAATTGCGCCTATATTTCTGAGTCAAAAGTGCGGCATAACACCATAAAGTCACCACGGGTTTATACTGCTTTTGGCTTGTCGCAATACTACAGCAACAACGATTCTATTGACAACAACTATGTAGAAGGCGGACGCTATGGCATTTACCTTTATTACGAAAACGGATACAACCAAAACAATTTCACCTCGCTGGCCAATAATATGGTAACCAACCTGCTGGACCCCAACTACCAAATTGGTATTTATGCCTACGCAGGTTACAACCTCACTATTTACCACAACTCGGTATGGACTACCCACTCGTTTTCAAACGCCTACTATGCAAGTATGAACTTGTACTACTGCAACAACAGTTTTGTGAAAAACAACTCGTTTAAAGCTACCAATGGCGGCATGTGTTTTTCGCAGTATTATGGAACCATAAGCATAGGCGCGGTTGACTACAACAATTATTATTGTACAGGCGCGGCCAAATATTACCACGATGGGCTCACCTTCACCGACTTAAAAACGTGGAAGGCTATAAAAACACAGTTCAATATCAATTCAAAAGAAGGCGACCCCAACTACAACAGCATCACCGACCTGCATGTTACCGGCTCGCAACTAAACAACGGCGGGCTAAAAGGCACGGGCATTACACGAGATATTGACGGACAGAAAAGACCTTTTGCTCCCGACAAAAAAGTGGATATAGGTGCAGATGAATACTATGTGAGCCCCTATGACATCGATCTTCTGGCGCTTGACTCGCCCATAGTTCCGGTAATCGGCGAAAATGAAATATCGCTCATTCTGCGAAATACAGGGATAAAAAGCCTGAGCGACGACACCGTAGTGGTAAGCTACACGGTGGACGGTACTGTTACAGGTCGCGATACCGTAATTATCAGCAGCCTGGCTCCAAACACCAACTATTACCACACATTTACCGACAAATGGAAAATAACCACCGGCAAAACCTACCAGCTCTGTGCGGTGCTCGATACGGTTTTCTTGCCCGACCCCGACTCGTTGGTAAAACAGAAAAAGTGTATGACCATGTGCCCGGGTGCCAAAGGAAAATATGTGATAGACAAAACTGGCGCAGGCGATTTTAAAACTTTCAGAGGAGCTATAAATGCACTGGGATGCGGTATAAGCGGCCCGGTAACATTTACCGTGAAAAACGGAACCTACAACGAACGCATAAACCTGGGTGAAATAACCGGTGCTTCGGCAAAAAATCAAGTGAGTTTTGTGGGCGAAAGCACCAATGGAGTAAAAGTGCACTATACCGGTAGATACGACAGTATGGAAGTGGTGCGCATGACCGGTACCGATTATGTGAACTTTACCAACATCCACTTCAAAAACTTCAGCTCCACTTACAGCCGCGGTGTGTGGATAAGCAATATTGGCGACCACAACAGCTTCAACAATTGCTATTTTGATATACCAATTGCCGCCACCAATGGCTACTGCATGCCGGTATATATTTCTGACGAAAACCTGAGTACAGTGGGCAATGCAGGTAATTACAATGTGTTTAACAACTGTACACTAAGGGGTGGATACTATGGCGCACGACTGTACGGAATCGGTACTACTTCGCTCAACTACGGAAACACTTTTACCAATTGCACCTTTGTTAAAAACCGCGTTTTTGGCGTGTATGCCATTTACCAAGGCGAACTCAACATCAGCAATTGCAGTATTGACTCACTAAGAGAAAATTACTACGACCTGTACATATACCTCTGCTCCAAAACAAACCTTGAAGCCAATATTTTAAAAACCGGTCGCTGGGGCTTGTATTTGCTTTACGAAAACTACTACTTCCAGGAAGAGACATCGCTGATAGCCAACAATATGGTGAGCAACCAATCGTACACCGTTGACAACTACGGCATGGACATTTACCTCTGCTACAACACCAAAATATTCCACAACAGCTTGATGATGAGCAATGGAAATTCGGGGGCGGTGTTGCAAGTACGCTATGGCAGCGGGCACGACTTGCGCAACAATTCGCTTTCAAAATCTACCAATGCCGATTTGTTTGTCAATACAAGCACCTCATTTACAGCAGTTGACTTCAACAACTATTACAAAGGCAGCAGCTCAAATTTTGTGAACTACAACGGTACTACCTACGATAACCTGAACAAATGGAAAACTGCCGTAAGTGGCTTCAACCGTAATTCAAAAGAAGGTGATCCGGGCTACCGCAGCAGCACCGATTTGAGTATAGACCCAAAATCTACGCAATTGGCCAACTGGGGTTCGGTTACTACCGGCATCACCACCGACTACGAAGGCGATATAAGAAACCCTAAAGCACCTGATGTAGGTGCCGATGAATACTCTGACCTTTACGATATTGGCGTAAGTGCCTTGTTGGCACCAAGCACAGGTTGCGCACTCAGCAACAGCGAAAACATTAAAATCCGCGTGAAAAACGAAGGAAGCAAAGACATTCCTTCCGGACAACTGATACCCGTGGGTTACAGCATCGATGGCAAAAAATCGGTAACCGACACCTTTTACCTGAGCAGCAACCTGAAAAGTGGGGCAACAATTGATTTCAGTTTTGCTACCAAAGGCAACTTCTCAACATACAAAAACTACCAACTGAAAACCTGGACCAACCTTTCAAACGACTCAACCAGGAAAAACGATACCCTCACCAGTAGCATCAGCTCTTTTGAATATCCAAAAGCCGACTTTTCTTTCGGAAACGGTTGTACAGATGAGGATATAACATTCAGCGATAAATCAACCATTTCTACAGGTTCTATTTCTGCCTACAAATGGACTTTTGGCAATGGCAAAACCTCAAAAGTTGCCAATCCAAAAACACACTTTGGCGCAACCGGAAGTTATTCTGTAAAATTGGTGGTTACTTCATCAAACGGCTGTAAAGACTCGGTAACCAAATCTATCGACATCAATCAAAAACCTACCGCAGGTTTCAGTTCGGCCAGTTTGTGTTTTGGCGATTCGGCTAGCTTTACCAATACATCGAGCATAGCCACGGCCACAGGTGCCAGCTTCAATTGGAACTTTGACGACGGCAACACTTCGACCAAAAGAAGTGCTAAAAACAAGTACAGCAGCACAGGTAGCTACAATGTAAGTCTTGAGGCCATTAGCAGCGATGGTTGTAAGGACACGGTGGTAAACAGCATCAGCATCTCCCCCAATCCGGTAGCTTCATTCACCAAATCGAGCACTTGCAAGGGCGATACCAGCTTTTTTACCAATACATCCAATGTGCCAAGTGGTTTCACCCCCACTTACAAATGGAGTTTTGGCGATGGAAGTACCTCAACCGACGAAAACCCCAAATATGTTTACGGAGCCATTGGCAGCTACAAAGTATCGGTAACCGCATCATTAACAAACGGTTGCTACAGCAGCAATGAGCAAACCATTCACATTTACAGCAAACCCCAACCTGCATTCTCGGCCAACAATGGTTGCGATGGCGACAGCATTGCTTTTACCAACAATTCTGTAATTCAACTCGATACTATAAGCACCTACAACTGGCAGTTTGGCGATGGCAATACCAACAGCAAAAAAGCACCAAAACATCTGTACAGTACCAAAGGAAGCTATTCAGTAAAACTCATACTCACTTCGGTTAAAGGCTGTGTTGACAGTGTGACCAACGCTGTAACGGTTTACGAAAAACCAAAAGCCGCCATGATAACTGCCAATACCTGTGAGGGCGACACTTCATACTTTACCAACAACTCCAGCATAGGCAGCGGTAGCATTAGCAACTACGGCTGGTATTTTGGCGATGGATTTACCAGCACCGACGAAAACCCCAAACACGTTTATGGCACCTATGGAAGCTATGTTCCAAGTTTGGTTGTAAGCACTGCCAATGGCTGTACCGACTCGGTAAGTGGAAGCCTTGCCGTGAATGCGAGTCCGGTAGCCGATTTTAGTGCCTCCAATGTGTGCTTTGGCGATGCGCTGAGTCCAGGTAATAATTCTTCAATTGCATCAGGCAGCATCAGCAGCTATTACTGGGATTTTGACGATGGGACTTCATCAACGGCTAAAAGCCCCAGCCACACCTATACCAGCAAAGGCAATTTTGACCTGAAATTGGTAACTACCAGCAACAGTGGCTGCAAGGATTCGCTCACAAAACAAATTACGGTTGACAGTAAAATGGTACCGGGCTACAATGCCACCGAAGCTTGTCTCGGCGATTCTACCCGCTTTACCAATACCACCAATACCAGTTGCGGAAGCGTATCGGGCTACAAATGGTTTTTTGGCGATGGTACCAAATCAACACGCAAATCACCGGGCCACAAATACGCTTCTGCCGGAAGCTACAACGTAAAACTCGTAGTATATCAAGCATTTGGAGTTAAGGATTCCATCACAAAAACAGTGGTGGTAAATGGATTGCCAAAAATTGACTTTGCCTTTAACAACGCCTGCAAAGGAGTTTCAACCAGTTTTACCAATAAATCGAGCATTGCCAGCGGAAGCATTAATGGCTACACCTGGCACTTTGGAGATGGCGTAAAAAGCTCCCTGACCAACCCAAGCCATAGCTACAGCACCAAAGGAAGCTACAGCGTAAAACTCATTGGCACATCAAACAAAGGTTGTCGCGATTCAAGCAACAAAAGCATCACCATATACGAACAGCCCGTTGCCGACTTCTCGGTAGCAAATGCTTGTTTAGGCTCAGCGGTTAAGTTTACCAACAAAAGCAGCATCAGTTCAGGTACCTTAAGCTACAGCTGGAAATTTGGCGATGGCTTTAGCAGCACGCAAACAAGCCCAAGCTATACTTATGCATCAAGCGGCACTTACACGGTTCAGCTTACGGTAACCTCCACCAACGGCTGTATAGATGTAATATCCAAATCGGTAACCATTCATCCCAAGCCAAGTGCCGGATTCAGCGCGAGCAACCAATGCGCCAACAAGAGTATATCTTTCAGCAACAGCTCAACCATTTCGAGCGGTACCCTCTCCTATTTGTGGCGATTTGGTGATAAAACCACCAGCACTGCCATTAGCCCAAGCCACTTGTACGGCAGCCCGGGCACCTACTCCGTAACCTTAATCAATACCTCAGACAAAGGTTGTGTGGACTCAGTAAGTAAAAACGTGAGTTCGCTGCCCACACCGGTTGCCAACTTCACGGTACCGTCACCTTGCAGCGGCACCAAACTGAGTTTCAGCAATGCATCAACCCTAAGTTCAGGAACGCTCAGCTACCAATGGAGTTTTGGCGATGGAGGCACCTCGGCCAATACAAACCCAACCCACACCTACAGTAGCACAGGCACTTACACAGTAAAATTACTCACCACCGCATCAAGTGGTTGCAAAGATTCAGTGAGTAAAGTGGCAAGCGTTTACGACCTGCCAAGTGCGCGCTTCTCCGTATCAGGCAAGTGTTTGAGCGATAGCATTGGATTCACAAATACATCAACCATAGCTTCAGGCACCATGCAATACAAATGGAGCATGGGCGACGGAAGCACTTACACCAAAAAAGATGTAAACCACTTGTACAGCGCTACGGGCACATATCAGGTTAAATTGGTAGCCACTTCAAACGGCGGATGCAAAGACAGCAGCACGCAAACCATTAATGTGTATCCTGCACCAACTGCAAGCTTCACTGCCAATGATGTATGTTTGGGCGGCACCACAGTTTTTGCCAACAGATCATCAATAGCCACCGGAAGCGTAACCTATTTCTGGGATTTTGACAATGGCAGCGCCGGTTCGGTAAAAAATCCATCAATAACCTACAACAAAGCGGGTAGCTACAGCCCTAAACTCATCGTTACTTCAAACAACGGTTGCGTTGATTCCATTAGCCAAAATGTGCAGGTTTTTGTAAATCCAAAGGCCGCATTTGCCTACTCAGGTACTTGTCTTGACGATACCACCATTTTTACCAATGGATCGAGCATAACCACCGGAAGTTTCAATAATTATTGGGATTTTGATGATGGAAACACAGCTATTAGCAGCAATGCCAAAAACAGGTTTGCCAATACCGGAAGCTATTTGGTGCAGCTCATTACCACATCAACCAACGGCTGTAAAGACACCGCCCGAAAAGTACTGATAATCAACCCAAAAGCCAATGCAAAGTTTGCTACAGCCAATGTTTGTTTGGGCAACAAAAGCTTGTTTACCAACCAAACTACCTTGAGCAAAGGCAGCTATAGCAATGCATGGAAATTTGGCGATGGTGGTACATCTGCCGCTACCAACCCACAACATTTGTACAAAGCCGCCGGCACTTATGTAGCCGAATTGAGTGTGACCACCGACAGCGGTTGTGTATCAACAGTCAACACAGTTTTGGTGGTTAACGACAAACCAACCGCAGGATTCAATACCGCTGATGTGTGCCGCAATGCTTCGGCGCAGTTCAACAACACATCAAGCATTGGCAGCGGAAAAATAAGTACCTACAACTGGAAGTTTGGCGATGGTTTTCAGGCAACTACCACCTCGCCAAGCCACAACTACAGCAGCGCAGGTACCTACGGAGTGCAGCTCATCATAGCCTCAGACTCAGGTTGCAGCGATACCATCACAAAAAACATACAGGTTTATCCAGTGCCGAAAACAGCCTTCAGTGTTTCCAATGTATGTTTTGGCGATACACTTTACCCCAAAAACAGCAGTACCATAGGCAGTGGCAGCATTTCTAAATACCAATGGTATTTTGGCGATGGAGCTACAAGCACTGCAGCCAATCCATTGCACTACTACAGCAGCAAAGGCACCTTTAGCATAAAACTGCGCACCACATCAAACAACGGATGTGTTGATTCGCTTAGCAAAAATGTAACGGTTGACAATGTGATTGTTCCTGGTTTCAACTACAGCAATGTTTGTTTGGGCGAGCAAGCCAATTTCAACAATACCACCAACGCATCATGTGGCAACATAAGCAGCTACCAATGGCAGTTTGGTGATGGAAATATCTCAGGCCAAACCAGCCCTACACATACTTATGCAAGTGCAGGCAGCTACAATGTGCAATTGGTGGTAACAGAAAAGTCGGGCCGAAAAGACACCCTCACCCAGCAGATTACCGTATATCCAAAACCTGTAGTAGCCTTTGCAGCCGCCGATACTTGTGCCCAAAGCAATGTGCGTTTTACCAACAAAAGCAGCATAGCGAGCGGCAGCATTAGCAACTATGTATGGAGTTTTGGCGATGGCAGCAAAGGCAATGGCAGCAGCCCAAGCCACTCGTATGCCCTTGCCGGAAACTATAATGTAAAATTGGTTGCCACAAGTAACAATGCTTGTAAGGACTCATCAACCTACAGCGGATTACAGATTTTCGAACTGCCCAAAGTGAGCTTCAGTGCAAGTGCTTCTTGTATTTACGATTCAGTGGCATTTACCAACAACAGCGTAATAAGCAGCGGCAGCCTCAGCTACAAATGGAGCTTTGGCGATGGAAATACTTCCACTGTAAAAGATGAAAAACACCTTTACGCCTCAGCGGGCAACTATGTGGTAAGCTTGCAAGCCACCTCAAACAAAGGTTGTGTTTCTACCAAAAATCAATCGGTTTATGTGAACTACAAACCAATGGCTGCATTTACCACCGATACGGTGTGTGCGGGCAACAACAATACCTTCACCAACAAATCATCGGTGGCCAAAGGAAGCATTAAAACCTACAAATGGAGCTTTGGCGACGGATTTACTTCAACCAATGCAAACGAAAGCCACAAATATGCGAATGCCGGCTTCTACACTGCGCAATTGATAGTAGCCACCGACTCAGGCTGTACCGATACCATGCAAATGACTGCCGGTGTGAATCCAAATCCAAAGGCTTCATTTACTGCATCAAACGTTTGTTTGGGCGACGACTTGAGTCCTACCAACAAATCAAGTATTAGCAGCGGAAGCATTGCAGGTTGGAAATGGAATTTTGGTGATGGCAATACCGCCACCTCCAAATCGCCTACCAACAAATACCTTTCAAAAGGAAGCTATACCATTAAACTCGTTGCCACAAGTGACAAAGGTTGTAAAGACTCAACCACACAAAATGTAGCGGTTGATAATGTGGTAAAAGCAGGATTCAATACCAGCAATATATGCTTGGGCGACACGGCCTTTTTTACCAATACAAGCAGCACTAGTTGCGGAACGGTAACCGGCTACAAATGGACCTTTGGCGATGGTGCGGCCTCAACAACCAAAGAGCCTTTCAGGATTTATAAAAATGCCGGCACTTATACGGTTCAACTCATTGTATTGCAATCAGGTGGAAATGCCGATACCATTACCCACGACATTACCGTGAGTCCGAAACCTAAAGTAGGACTTTTTGCAAACAGCGCTTGCGAAGGCGAACAAATACAGTTTCAAAACCTATCAACCATTTCTTCGGGCAGCATAGCCACCTATGAGTGGAAGTTTGGCGACGGCAAAAAATCATCAGACAAAAACCCTAAATACACCTACGCCAACTACGGATCGTTTAACGTAACCCTTGTGGCAGTTTCGTCACTAGGATGTATTGATTCTACCACAAGCAAACTCGATATTTATGAAGTGCCAACGGTAGCATTTACCGCAAACGATGTGTGCTTCGGTGCTTCGGTTGATTTTAAAAATGGCTCAAGCATAAGCACAGGAAGCGTAAACTACAATTGGAATTTTGGTGATGGCTTTAGCAGCACCCAAAAAGAACCGATTTACAAATACGCCAAGGCGGGTACTTACACTGTTGACTTGAAAGTGACTTCCAATAAATTCTGCGAAGCCACTTTAAGTAAAAAAGTGAAAGTGAACGAACTGCCAAAAGTTGATTTTGCAGCCAACGATACTTGTGCCGGCGACGACATCAACTTTAAGAACAACTCCACCATTGGCAGCGGTTTGCTTACCTACAAATGGACCCTTGGCGATGGAAGCAACAGTACTTTGAGCAATCCAAGTCATGCTTATGCCACAAGCGGCAATTACAGCGTGAAGTTGAAAGCCATGAGCACAGCCAATTGCGCCGACTCACTGACCAAAACGGTGTCAGCATTTGCCAATCCAAGCGCTTCATTTACCTACAATGGTTCATGCCCCGACAAGCCGGTGAGCTTTAGCAGCACATCCACCTCGTCAAACCCAATAACCAACTACGATTGGCTCTTTAATGGAAACGATGCCAAAACAGGCAGTTCATTGAATTACCAATTTTCAGGAAGCGGCCCACACAGCGTGTTGCTCACCGTGAAAAATGGCGATAACTGCATTGACACCGCACAGAAAACCATTGTCTTCCAATCGGTTCCTGTTGCCAATTTTGATATTGCCACCGGATGCGAGCGCGATACCACTTACTTTACCAACAAAACCACCTTGGCAAAAGGTAAGGCCACTTATGTGTGGAAGTTTGGCGACGGCGCAACAGCAACTTCTACCGATGCCAAACACCTGTACAGCACAGCCCAAAATTATGATGTGAAGTTGTTGGCCATTTCAGATGCAGGCTGCCGCGACTCGTTGGTTCAAAGTATGATTCCTTATGACAAACCTGAGGTTGGCTTTACCGCAAATGGTGCTTGTTTGGGCGATACATCGTATTTCAGCAACACCACTACAAACGATGCCGGCAATACGTACTACTGGAGTTTTGATGATGCAGGTCTTGGCGACAACAACTACAACACCAAGCACTTGTACAGCAAAGCAGGTAGCTACAATGTGCAACTGAAAGTAAGTAATGCCAATTGCAGCGATTCGGTAAGCAACAAAATAAGCGTGGCTGTAGGACCGCAAAACCTCGATTTCAGTTTCAGCAATGCCTGCGCGCGCAGCAAAGTGACTTTCAACAACAAAACCACCAACCCCAACCTTACCTTTAAATGGTTGTTTTTTGATGGAAGCTTCTCAACCCAAAAAGACCCAACAAAATACTACGCCAAAGCAGGCAAATATCCTGTTGGTTTCGAAGCCCGCGAAGGAGATTGTGCCGACTCTACCTACAAGGTCATCAGCATTTATCCTTATGGCGACAGTACCTTCAGCTTTACCTCTATTGGCAACCGCAAAATTGGCTTTGCGGCAGCAGACAGCAGTGGCAGCGTGGCCTTTGCCTGGGACTTTGGCGATGGCGACACCAGCATGAGAATGAATCCAAGCCACCAATACAGCAGCGATGGAACCTACAAAGTGGTATTGACGGTGACTACCGAAAATGGCTGTGCCAATAGTTCGCAGCAGGTAATAACTGTAAAAGGAACTTCAGTTTCATGGCAATCAGCTGAAAAACTCGATGTTTCGGTTTATCCAAATCCATTTACCGACTTTGTGAATGCCGCCTTTGAATTGAAAACCGATGGCATGGTTCGCATAGAAGTCTATAACGAAATTGGTCAGTTGGTAAACAGCCCAATAGATGGTATGCTGAACGAAGGCAAGCACATTGTATCGTTGCTCGACAATACAACAGCTTTGCGCAGCGGTGTTTATTTTGTTAAAATACAAGTAGATACCGAGGTGGTAACCAAACGCATTTTACTAACGAGATAGCAGATAACACAGAATTTTGAGGAACCGCCCTTGCACCGTGCTTGGGCGGTTTTTTTATTAAAAAATAAGTTGAATTGCTGATGTGTTGATTTTATGATTTGAAAATTTGGAGATTTGAAGATTTGAAAATGGTGGTAATTCTTGTATCGCGTTGCGATTTCGAAATCTTCTTTTTGATGCTTAGATATTGCTGATTTGCAAATTTGCTGATGCGAGAATGCGATAATTCGGGTATTTCCTGGTTTGTATTACGACTTCATTAACCCAATAAAAGCCCCAACGGGGCGCCACAGACCAGCATAGGGCAACGCCCTATGATAGTGGGGTAACCCAATGAATAGTCCCCAAAAAACCCTCCGTCATTGCGGACTTGATCCGCAATCTTTTGAGTTGAAAAACGAAATGATGTTGATGTGCTAATTTGCTGATGTGCTAATGCGATGATTTTATGATTTGAAAATTTGGAGATTTGAAAATGATGATGGAATTCCTATATCGCGTTGCGATTTCAAAATCTACTTTTTTGATGTGCTGATTTGCTGATATGCTAATTTGCTGAGGCGATGATGTGATGATTTGAAAATGATGGAAATTCCTGTATCGCGTTGCGATTTCGAAATCTACTGTGATTTGCTGATGCGAGAATGCGGTAATTGGGATATTTCTTGGTTCGATTTACAACTTCATTAACCCAATAAAAGCCCCAACGGGACGCCATAAAAACCCACCGTCATTGCGGACTTGATCCGCAATCTTTTGAGTTG
>WGNN01000093.1 GCA_016124515.1 bacterium | reverse complement strand
TCAAATGTCTCGCTCGGGTTGCGATGATAGCCAAATTGCTTGTCAAATTGTCGCTCGCTCATCCGTATGAAGTTGGTGCGGTCGAAGCCGCCCTTTACGGCTCCCTTCTCGGTAGCCCGGTGGTTGGTCGCCGGGCTGAGCTTGAGCGGGTGCTTGCGTTCAAGTTGCCCGGCTTGCTGCCGCTCCTTGAAGCGGGTCAGGTTCTCCGTCCGGCTTACGATTATGTGGACATGGGTTTGCTCCCCCTCCTTCTTTTTCCCTTTCTGAATTTCCTGTGTTTGTACTACTCGGTCGCCGTGGCCATGGGTACGCTCCCGCTCGATCTTGGCAAACCAAACCAGGTCACGGCTCTCTATCCCCTTTCCAAAATTGCGCGCGTAGCCCTCCATCACCTGGCGCGTGTAGGCTTGCAGCTTGGCCGAATCCTGGCCGATGTGCTTGAGTTCCGCCTGGCTCGGGCTAATGATGACCTGGTAAAACTTTTCATCTGCCTGGCCAAGGTTGCGTTTGTTGTTGTCGATGGCAGGCGTAACCTCGCGGGCCTGGATGCCTTCCCGCTCCTGGCTGAACCACTGACCGCGCTCCTGCTTTTCAAGGTACTCGGTCAGGCCGCCGCAACTGCCGCCGCTCCCCCCGCTCACTTTCACTACCATCCTGCTATTATTTGTTAGAGTTGGCCGGAGGAGTGGACTTGGGAGAGTCCATGATGAAAATAGCGGTCTTGAAACGATCCGTTAAGAGATCGGGTTTGAGCGCTCCGCTTAAGGTTCTCATTTGGGACTGTCCTATTTTTTTGGGCAAATCTTCCTGCAGAAGATTTAGAAGTACCTGCATGTCGTCCGACAGGGGCCGGAGAATCTTTTTTTCCTGCTCCCGGATAAAGCCGATTAGTCGGCGGTCGAGTGCCTTAATGGCATCGGTGGGGTTGTCCGCTTTGGGGTCGCGGGGGTCGGCCTTGGTGGCGTTGAAATAGCGCACCATTGCTCCGAACAGGTCTTTGTTACTCATGCCGTAGGACTTGGCCAGCTTCTTGAAGTCCTCGTACAAATCGGGGTCGATATCGACACTTTTTAGGGTTCTACTCATGCTTACGGACCGGTTAACGGAAAATGATTTCTGATTTTCAGCTAGTTGTGTATACAGTACGGAACATTAACGTTTTGTTTTTCTTCCCTTCTATTCCAATCATATTGATTTTCAGGGCTTTGCAACCCCGTAGGGCGAGCCGAGAACGGTATGACCGAAGGGAATACCGTTCCGGCTCGCTTCTTACGAACCATTGGACGCGGTTTTCGGGTAGAAGGGAAAAAAAGAGGTTTGGGGGGACTGCTGCGCGCCTGGTAGTGGCTGTGTCTGCTCCTGCGTGCTGTTGAGCTATGCGGTCGGCGTATCCTGAAAGAAATAAATGCGGCTTCCCTTCTCCTCTGTCTGTTCCCCTGGAACCATGCCGCAAATTTAAAAAGGATTGCGAAATTGTTTAGTAAAAAACGTTGAAAACTAATTTTTTAGTTGACCGCGTTCTTTCTTTTCTCCGCTTTTGCTTTCCCATTCGGTTTTTTGTTTTCTCTGTTCCAGGTTGTCCGGATCGAAAGCCTTTTTTACCCTAAATGCAATTTGGCCGGGTCAAAACTATTGTAGTTGGTAAAACTTATTATAGTTATTATATATATAAGTGCGATTTAGAATAAACCGACAAATACCCCCAGTCATTGAATTAATAAACCGACAAATACCCCTAGTCAAGAAATTAATAAACCGACAAACGCACCGTATTTTACAGACTTAAATATTGTAAGTCTGTTTTTAACACTTATTTTTGTTTCTCATTTATTATAACGTTTTGTGGAAAATGGAAGACAAGCGTATCACTCAGCTGGTTTTACCCCTAGGCCTTACCTATGAGCCAAATCATAAGGATATTGTAAAACAGCATTGGAACGTAACCTTTGCCCGTCAGGGGCGTATGAGTGTGGGAGCTAAACGGATTATGGCCCGCGTCATCGACCAGATTAGGGACGACGATTTTAAGTTGCGGCCTTACTATCAGTTCCGTATTTCTGACATCATCACGGAAGCCGGGATTACAAAGGAAACCGCATATAAAGAGGTTCAGGGTTCTTTGCGAGAGTTAACTAATGCGGCCTGGGAGTTTGAGAGCCTGGACGGGTCTGAATGGTATATCCGGCACTTGCTAGATACCACCAAAGAGAAAGCTGTGGGATATAAAGATGGTGTTATTACTGTGCTGCTCAATCCTCAGTTAGAGCCGTATTTTGTTCAAATCGCCCATTACACGAAGTACCAGTTAAGTAATTACATGAGCCTGAAAAGCTGGTATTCGATGCGGTTCTTTGAAATACTATCAGCTTTTCGGGATACGGGCGTATGGTCACCCACCATTGAGCAATACCGCCAAATGATGGACTGCTGGCATGAGAAGGATAAACGGGGAAAAATTAAAAAGGACAAAGACGGGAATCCGAAAATGAAATACCCCGATACCCGTGATTTGGTAAACCGCACTATAACGGAGCCATTGGAGGAGCTGGCGGGTACAAACTTGGCATTTACCTATGAACCAACTTACGAAGCTGACCGGATGACGCGGGGCCGAAAGAAGATAATAGGGTTCAAATTTACGCTCCAGCGTAAACAAGACGGAAAAATACCTGAGTACTGGCTTCAGAATACCGTTGTGGCTCGGGTAGTGGCCAACCTGCGGGCCTGGAAGGTAACAGATAGGAATATTGCCCTTTATCTGGAGGACGTAGGTACTGCGGCCGCTAATCGGCTAATCTACGAGTGGCAGCTAAAAGAAAATTCTAATGAACAAATCAATGATCGGGCGAAATACTGCAACGCTGTATTTGTTAGGACGGGCAAGGCAGCACAGGAACGACTGAAAAACGAGGTTCAGGCGGCATTACTCAAATAGTTCGGGGGTGTTGGCTAAGGTGGCATCAAAGCGCCGTTCGGGAGAAAGAAATCTTTCACCGCCGCCGAGAATGATATTTTTTATCTGATTTTTCTTTATTCTTGGTTTAGTTAGTTCTTCACAACTCATTAATGAATTTGTAATCTTGCCATTAACTGAGAAGGCTTTGTCATTTTTGGGGCCATATGTCAGTTTATTCTGTATGTCCGCAAAATCTATTTTACCTCTGTTAGCATAATCATGGAGCATAAAAAATAGCTGAATTACAGCGCGTTCCGGCCTACTAATCTTTCTCGTTGAGCCAGGCGAGGTTAAAATTGCATCTTTAAGAAACAGTTTGGTAAATGCTAGTTCGCTCCATACAAAAACGTCAAGACAATTTTCATCCAAAACAGCTTTCTTACCCTTTGTTTTCCAAATTGGCTGAATCAAAGCGGGTTTTTGTTGGCTTGTGTTTGCTCTAATGATCTGATTAAGAATATCGTAAATCTGTGGCAATATCGTATTAACCTGTGCGGATTCTACATAACTGGACACATTGCCGAAACCGTGGCCGAAGAAAGTTTTCAAGGCCTTGTGATCCTTTTTATAAAGGTCCGCTATTCCGCAAGCAAGGTATGTTATACTAGGGAATCGGATTACTAGTTCGCTCCCATACTCACTTTCATCAAGTTTGTAAGTAGATTCATCAGGGATAGCAGTTAATTTTATCTCAAAACCAGAATGAACGCTCCCAGTACTGTTACTTTCAACCATAGCATCGACCTTGGGAACTTTGGTCTCATCTACACAGTAAGGAATGAAAGGCTTAAAAGGAGCCTCAAACACATATTTAGTATCTTCATCCATAGGATTGCAGTTAAACAAATCAAATGCTCCTATGTAATCTTTTACGAGCTGGCCACTTGCATCTAATTTTAGATAGCGGGGCCTTATACCTATGGAATCCATATACAATACCAGAGCCACTGGAAAATTAGAATTGAACATATTTTTACCCCAAGAGCTTTCTTCTGATAGGTCTCGGTTTGAGTGTTTTATTCCAAAAAGGCCCGGTTTCGATTCTTCGCTCATAATTGTTTAACTAGCTCTAGGATAAGTGTAAGGGCGTCAAACATAGGCATTTACATTTTGATAACCAATCTATGCATAGGCTATCATCCTAGATTATTTGAAAGGGAAGTAGAGTTAAAATATTATATTAGGCGGTGGTAATCGCGAGGTCGGTTCACTAATGAAGTGTGTAAGAACGTGTTTGATAGATAGAAATATGAAAGTAATTGATTTGTTTGCGGGCTGCGGTGGCTTATCACTAGGGTTCAAAAAAGCTGGTTTTGATGTCGTAGCTGCTTACGATCATTGGAAACCTGCTGTAGAAGTTTACAGGGCAAACTTTAAGGATCACCCGATTTTTGACTTCGATTTAGGCGAAATGACCGATTACGATGAGTTCAAAAAGTATACTCCAGATATGATTATCGGCGGGCCTCCTTGTCAGGATTTTTCTAGCGCTGGCAAGCGTGACGAGAATTTAGGACGGGGAGACCTTACTCTAACATATGCTGATATAATCAGCGAGGTGCGGCCCGAGTGGTTCTTAATGGAGAATGTGGAACGCATTACTAAATCAAACATTCTAAAAAAGGCCCTCACAATATATGAAAAGGCAGGTTACGGCCTAAGCGCAAATGTATTGAATGCTAGCTATTGCGGTGTTCCTCAAGCCCGCAAGCGTTTTTTCTTGATTGGTCACCTTCATTCTCCTAATGGGTTCCTTGATGACTACCTGATAAAAAACCAGTCCTCGGAGCAAATGACTATTCATGATTATTTGGGCGACTCCCTGGGTCTGACCCATTACTATAGACACCCTAGAAGCTATATGAGAAGGGGGGTATTTAGCATTCATGAACCTAGCCCAACAGTTCGAGGGGTTAATCGACCAATCCCAAAAGGCTATCAAAAACATTCTGGAGATACCTGCGATGTCCACGGTTTGCGACCGCTTACAACGTTGGAAAGGAGTTATATACAGACCTTTCCAAAAGATTTCAAATTCTTTGGAAGCAAAACCCATCTAGAACAGATGATAGGCAATGCCGTACCCGTTGATCTGGCTAAGTTTGTAGGACTGGCATTGAAAAAGTATATAGAAGATTACAAGTCAAAACATTCAAATGCTACCGTTTCTCTGCAATTAGAGGAAGCTAACAGCCAATAATGGGGGGGGGCCAACATTCGTACGAAATGTTCCACCGAGCTAATTCTACAAGTAAAAAAACTCAACTTGAACTGACTTAACGTTTACTTTGAATAATTGACTGAGTTTGTTGCCTAGAAAACAGGCTCAAAAGTACTCAATTTGCTATGTCATGACTTGGTAAAGAAAACGTCCGGTTTCTTTACCAAGCCTTGTAACGTGCTAATTATCAGTATGAATTATTTTAGATGGAACATTCCGTACGAATGTGGGCGCTCCCCCAATAATTATTCTGTTATATAGCGGTTCAAAGCCTCTGTTACCATTTCCTTTAATGTTTGATCTGTCTCAACACCCTTTACTTTTAGACGCTTTATTAGGTCTTTAGGTATCCAAACGTTTAGCTGCTGCTCTTCTATAGCTTTGGGAGCTGGCTGTAAGGGCGTCACTTTTTGAACTGGGAGTTGTGCGGGTTCTGCCTTTATACGGTCGGCAAATCCTTTTAGTTTATCTTGGTATTCCGTTGTCTTTGCCATGGGATAGAATTCTATAATAATGTAAATCTGTATTTCTATAAATCTAAAATTACAAGCCCAGAATAGTTAAAATTTCGTCAGCTAAGCCTGTTATTTGCTTCTTTGCCTTTTCGTCCTGACTGTTGAAAACTCCAGTGGTGATGGCTGAACGGGTAAAACTCACCCGGTCGGATACCGTTGTCGTTAATAAATTGGCTCCGTAGTCGCTGAGAATCTTTTGTACAGATTTGTTTAGACCTGTGCGGGGTTTAACCATGTTAAGAGCTACGCCATACTTCAACTGTGGCCGCTTTCGCTCAGCTTGCTTAAGTAATTCAATAGTTGCCTTGATGGCCATGATATCGAAGAATCCGACTTTTGACGGAACAAGAACAAAGTCAGAAATAGCAAAGAGGTCTGACAATTGAGTACTCAAATACGGCGGTGTGTCAATAATCAGAATATCAAACGGTTGCTGGGATAGGTCTTTAAATTGCCCGTTGAAAGGGACAAAATTTATTGTTCCTAAATCATCTTTGATACCGGACAAGCTACCCTGTAGATCTGTGTCCAGTACACCAACGTTTAGCCCCTGAGCGAAACAGGCCGCTAGATTCAGGGCTAGTGTAGTCTTACCTACTCCGCCTTTCTGATGAGCAACAGTTATAATTTTCAAAGTGTTTAGAATTATAGATTTCTAAATATACAAATGTATAGATTTCTACATTTGTTTCGAATGTCCTTAATGTTGTAACGCTAATTAGATTTTTCGTAGTTATGAAAATTGGTCTAATTCGCTTCTTCTCTTAGAATAATCGCTTAACATAAAAAGCGTTATTAAACATTTATTGTAATAGTTAAATTTTATATTAGATAAATCATAAATTTAACTATTGTATTATTTCAATTTAGAAGCACAAAACAATAGCAAATCATATACTCTGTGTAAAATAATGTAAGTCCCTTAGTGCCAGTATGTCAGTATCAAAAACCCTATTTTCTTCTGGTATGATGCTTGTAAGAACTCTACAAGTGACATTCTTGCATAAAATGGCTGCATATCAGTCTTTTGACGGATGAAGAAGCGGCCATTTATCTATTTACAGACAACACTTTAAATCTTTAAATAATGGGAAATACTGGCAAAGGCGGCAGGGCAAGGCTTAAGAACCAAGCTCCAAAAATCCAAGTAAGCGGAACTTCTGTATTAGGGGAGCCTACAGGAGGGGGCTCTAATAATAGTGGTTTTACATCTGAAGAACTTACTATCTCTCTTATAAAACTTAATCGCTTAGTTTGTGAACAAGCTAAAATAGGAGATGCTGTTAGTCTTCAATGGCAAGACGGAAGCTATCCTGTTTATTTAAACGGTCAAATCTTGGGCTATGTGCCTACTGTTTATAATTCATCCCTAAACTCTCCAACCAACCATCGAGGACGTATTACACAAATTCTATTAGATCCAAATCCCAACATTTCTATTAAAGTTCGTGTATCACCTTAACAGAAAATGGGAAAAATATCTATTAATTCCTACGGTGATCTATTCAATGACTGTGCAACTGCTTGCGAAGCTTACACCGCTTGCGGTGGCTTTCGTAATACTGCCCCTTGTGGTTGTGCATGGCCTGTCGGTAGCAAATTAAGAAAAAAATGCGATGAATGTTATCTTCTTTGTCGTGAACGACCTGATTTTGTGGCTCGATTATCTGAAGGTAAATTGATTGAACAAGTCTCCATAAAACATGAAAAATTGGTTCAACTTCCTTTATTTATTCCAATCAATACACATGATTATCAAGGTTCAAATTCAGTCTTACCACTACGCTGGGTAGCAGCTGATCTAAGAATTATATTTAATCTTAGAAAAAAATTACCTGCAACATTAAAACCCCATTTTAAGACATCTGCTACAGCACGAGAATATTTACATGTCAATTCCAAATGCCAATTAATTACAATATTAAATGGAAAAGATAAGTTTCTAGAAAGTTTTTGGGGTATGGATAGAGGGCAGGCATTCAAGCACTTAAAGGAAATTGGCTTTACAATTGGAACAGGTCCTACTTATTCCGTTTCTGAGTTTACTCCAAAGAATACTCCTACACCTTACGCACACCATACGGCAATGTTGATGCGTCATCATAAAGTAATTTCTGAACTTCAATACAATGATATATGCCCAATACCAAATTTATATTGGGTAGATAATGATCAACAGGAAATAAATAAATGGGGTGAATGGTTATTGGCTAATCCTTTTTTGCGCTATGTGTCCAGAGATTTTACAATGACTGGCAATAAAAATACAATAGAAAAAAAGGTAGATGAACTTTTACAAATTCTAAAAATAGCCGGTCGATCCTTTCATATTGTGATAGTTGGAACAGGAGCAACAAATGCCCCTATCGTTTTACAAAAGCTATACAATGCTGGTCATTCTGCATCTATTGTTACGTCAGCACCGATTTTTCATGCTTTAAATAACAGAAAATATGAAGTAACATCTGATAATAAGATTATTAGGGAAGAACCACTAAAAGCAATAGGATTTCACGAACTTATTTTACATAATTTATATGCTTTTGAGAAAGTTTTATCTCAGGTAGTTAGCATTTCAAAAAATGTTTCTCCTACCTCCTATAACTTATCAATGTCTTAGTACCAATAACTTACGTTGCCTAACGGTCAAAGAGATAGTTATTGTCAAACCGGGCTTGTAGTTGCTTTATCTGCTCTTCTATTTGTTGCGCGGTGGCTATTACCTCCCGGTATTCGTCTATTGGCAATGGTTGCCAGCGTGGGGAGCGTAACAGAGGGCCTTTTTTGGTTTGGTCAGTGTCGGCCTGGTCGAAAAACACTAAGTCCGCTGTTTCCTGTGGCCCGTATGGTCCTTGTGTGTAATGCTCAATAAAAAGCAGCTTATCTGGCTCCATACGGTGACGTTTGAGAACTTCAGAAGCAATTTGTTCTACTGCATTAGTAACGCTCGTACCTGTGCCTAAATCGGTGGCGATCACTAGCCCGGACTTTGGGTAAATCGTAATTTGGCATTGGCTGGCATGGCCACCCGGACCAGAATAATCTAATACGTATTCTTCCATTTTATTTACTGGTGAAAATAGGCTTTTTGACGTTTTCCGCCAATGGTGTAGCCTGTTGTTAATGACACTGTACAACTTTTATACCGCTGCCAGTTAGAAGCAAATAGGGCCGTTTTGCCAAACGCACCTAGCAGACGAATGTCGAACCGCCCCATCGTAACGGCTCCGCCAGCTGCTACCCCGTAGCTCGTCCGGTACTTTTTCTCTATACTGTACCGTTCCCGCTGGTAATCCTGGAAAATCGTGTTTGGGGTTCCCCGGCTGGTTTCCATATAACGACTGTTCCGAACCTGTACAAATGGCCCTAAAAGCACACTAACCGCGTACCTGTTTGCGGTTAACTGCTTTCTGAATGGTAGGATGAATTCGGCGGTAGTCGTCTGGTTGGTTACGGCCTGAGTAGCGTAGGCGGCTCCGTCTGCCGATGTCCAAAGCAGGTTGTACTTAATCCGGGACAGCGAAGCCGTAACGCCTGGCTGTATCTCTAACCCATCAACGCGCAACTTCTT
Source organism: bacterium (assembly GCA_016124515.1). GTDB lineage: Bacteria > Bacteroidota > Bacteroidia > CAILMK01 > JACPUW01 > JACPUW01. The sequence goes on along the minus strand of WGNN01000093.1, from coordinate 2,419 downwards.
AGCTAGTCCGATTTCATACCCTAGCGACGGTTTTACTTGTACCTGTGGTAATAACGTGCCGGGGGACTGGTTATTAAAATCCGGCTGCGGGCCGCGTAGGGCAAATACGCTCCTTACCCCAAAACGCACCTGTAAGCCCTGACCCTGGGTGGTGTAGACGAACAAAAGCAGTAAGCCAAAAAGGTACGGCTGTCGGCTGATTAAACGGTTCATGGGTAAAATATTACTGCGGAGCTTTACCCGTCCGCCGGGGGTAAAGTTTTACAAAAAGTTTTTCCAGTCTTCCGGCTCTGGCTCGCCCTGGGTGGTGGGGGCGTCGGGCGTCTCGGCCACTGCGGCGGCAGGGGGAACGGTCGGGGTTGTTTCCGGTGCGGGCTGTTTGACAACCTGGGGCGGCTCCGGTGGCCTGGCGGTGGCCAACACTTCGTTTACCTGGTCTTTAATGTGCCTGAACTGCTGGCGCATTTCCTCGAGGCTGACGTTGTTAATGGGTTCAATGGGCTGCGCCCGGCTGCGTGGGGCGTTAAAGTAACCCCTGAACTCACTGTGACTGCCTTCGGCTATGATTCCCGCAAACTCGCCCTGTTCAAAACGCATGACCGCCTGGGCCTCCAGGCGGTCGCGCTGCTGTACGCTGCGGCTCTGGCTGTAGCTGGTACCCTGGTCGCTCTGGTTCACGGTGCGCCCTGTGTATTCCTGGTCATAACGGCCGAATATCCGGCTGACCCGCTCGGCTACTTCGGGCGTAGTTGAGCGCCCGTAAAACTGGTTAGAGAGTGAGCCTAAAAGCATTTCGCTGGTGTCCCTTCCAAAGGCACCCACCATTTGGGCAATGTCCTGAACCGCGTAAACGGTCGCTATCCGGCTGCTGCGACCGGTGGCGGGCAGCTGCTGGAGGTTCGGTATGAAAAGCGTGGGGGCTTCATCGAGAATAACCACGCTGGGCCGCTGGCCGGGTTTGTTCATCCTTTTTATCGCTGTGGAGACGATCAAGGAGATAAGCGGGGAGAATGTCCCGGTTAACGTCGGATTGTTGCCTACGGTCAGAATCGCGGGCTTCTGTGGGCTGTTCAGGTCGAACGGCACATCATCGCCCGATAGTACCCAGTAAATTACCGGGCTGACCAGGGCGGAAAGGTAGTTTTGCACCGTGGCGAATACGCCCGCTAACTGGTTTTCGCTGCCCGCGCCGCTGCTGACGCTGGCAATGATCGGTCTAACTTCGTCGTCCTGACGCAAGGTATCGAGGATTTGCCAGGGGGCACCCTCCAGTAGTAGGGAAACCGCGTGGGGCAGCGTGCAGTACTGCGGGTGATTGTTCCGTAAATACAGGATGGAACCCGTTAGGAGCACTTCCGCCGACTGTATCCAGAAACTACGCTGTTGGGCGGCTTTGGTGTCCAGATTGCTCAGTACCGTTAGGGCGGCTTCGCGGGCATGACTCACGGTGGCCAGCAATTGCGGGGCCAGCGGGTTTATCCGGTGGCTGCGGGTGACATCGGAAAAGTTGACGTAGTACGGCGTTACGTCCGTGCCGGCGCGGTAGCTGCCGGCTACCTCCTGGGCGAGGGTTGGAAACTTGAAGTCATAGATTAGGCCCGTAAGCCCCTGCGCTCCGGACTGATGGATGATCGGTTCGATTATAGATTTACTTTTGCCGCTGCCGGGGCCGCCGTTAACGAAAATACCCCGGTAGGGGTTGCCCACCCAGAGCGCCCCCCGACTCGTCTGAAAGGTGAACCCGCCCCGATTTTTGGGAATGGGCTTCACCAGGCGGGGCATTCGCAAGCCATGGCGGAACATGGCCCAACCCGTGTAGGCCAAGAATACCGAGATGCCCCAGCCTGTTTGTTTTTGTACCCAGTAGAACAAAAGCCACCAGGGCAGCGAGCGCACCCAAATTTTGTTCCACAGAAGGAAGCTGTTAAACTGCGTTTCCTCGGTGTAGCCGATGGCGTCCAAAGCTCGGTTTGATACCCAGCCCAGCCCGATAAAGCGCAGGATACCCAGCGCAACGGGGGTAAATAAACCCGTCGTAATGGTCAAAATCAGTAAATCAGCGTCGTTCCATTCGGCAGCGGTCTTCGTGACCACCGTGTACCAGAATAGCCCGACAGCTCCCAACGCGATAAATCCGCCTATTTGGTCGTCTTTCTTCATGAATTGATGATTAAAGCCGGGGGCCGCGTCGCTTTTGCTCCGGCGGTTCCGGCGTAAGTTTTTGTTCCGGTTCGATGTGTCGCCGGGTTTGCTGCGCCTGGCGTTCGGCCTGGCGCGTCTGCTCCTGGCGGTGAGATTCCGCTCGGATGATCTCCAGCCGCTGGGCCACCCGTTCGGCCTGTGTGCCGTGCTGCTGAGTCCGGCTGTAATCAAATGTCTCGCTCGGGTTGCGCTGATAGCCAAATTGCTGGTCAAATTG
>WGNN01000088.1 GCA_016124515.1 bacterium | reverse complement strand
TTCGTAGTTGGCGCCCACCCGCACAATATTGCGCAACCAATTGCCACTGGCTACATAATAGGTGTTGTAGTCATATTGCACTTCAAAATTGAGGAGCGAAGTTTTGTTTAGGTTCTCTATTAAATGCGCACCGCCCACAGCCGCCCATTCGGTTTCGCCGTGGTTGCTTCTGAAATAGTAGGGCAGCAGCCAGGCTTCGTACTTATGTTTTTCCGTATTGCTGCGAAAGTTGTTGTAGCGCAGTTGCAGGTCCACATTGCCATAATTTGTTTTTATGCTATCGGCATTGATATTAATGGAATCGGGAATTGAATCGCTGAAAAAGCCGTAGTGGTGCAGGGTTTTGTAGTAGCCATTGAGCGACAGATTAAGTTGGTGCTTTTGGTAGAGGCGTTCCATATTGGCCTTAAGGTTGGTGGTGCCAAAGCCCGAGTAGCGCGAGGGTGCCTTGCCCGAACGGTGGTTGAAGGCAATGTCGTACACTTTGCTTCTATCGCGGTTGCTGCTAAAGTAAAAATCGGCCAGGGCATTGCGGTAATTACCAAAGCCGGCCACTGCATAGTTTTTCAGCAGTTGGGGCATTTTCACTTCGCCCAGGGTTATGGGCTGTATGGGCTCTGAATAATAAGGGTTTACAGCAAATAATTTGGGAAATATCGGATAGTCGTATGAAGGATCGGCCACCCGAATTTTTTCTATTTGAATGGGCACACTCAGCTTTTTAGCATTCTGCACCGAGATAACCCTTGAAATATCGACTTGTAGCGAACCAACGGGATTGACGCCGGATTCGCCGGTATTTTGCGCCCAGGCATACAGGCTGCAAATGCTCAATATGATGGTTAGTATGCTATTTCTCATTGTATTCAATTGTGTCTTTTTCCGATTCTTTAATCATCTCGTCTTTTTTAGCCTTTTCAGCTTCATCGGCTTCTATTTTGGCCAGTTTCTCTTGTGCCAGGGTCACCAAATCGTCTCCTTCGTAGTTGGTAATTATGCTGTTCAATATGGCCTTGGCATTGAAAAAATCTTCCTTTTTGGCGTACACATCGGCCAGCAAAATGAAGCTTTTAGCCAAAAAGTAATCCTGCGAAGGGAAATTGTTTTTCATGGTAATAACCGCCGTTTTGGCTGAGTCGTAGGCTTCTTTCTTGTAGTAGAGATAGGCTGTAAGGTATTGGCATTCAGCACCCAGACGGTTTTCGTTTTCGCTGGCTATTTGGCTGAATATGCTTATAGCCTTGGTGTTGTTGCCTTTGGCCATGGCGCAGCGGGCCAGGGTGTAGTCGGCATTTTGAATCACGTCTTTTTCCACCCCTTCAAAGGCTTTTATTTTGGTAAGATACTTTTCTGCTTCGGCGCAGTTGTTTTGTTCCAAATGGCATTTGGCAAGGGCTTCGTAAACCTGCATCAGTTCGGTATTGTTGTTTACCAACTGTGTGCGCAACTCAAGGTAAGGTATAGCGCGGGCAAATGAATCTTTTTCGTAGCACAATGCGGCTGCCTTTTCTATGGCTGAGCCCGAAAATTCGTTGGGTCCGAGCGCTATGATTTCATCAAAAGAATTGAGCGCGCCATTGAAATCATTCAACTCGTATTGGCAATCGGCCAGCATATACAGGGCGTTGAGCTTGTAAATGCCTTTGTCAAAAGTTTCAAGGTATTTTTTAAGGGTTTGGCTGCCGTTTTTGCAATCGTTCTTATTCAAAAAACTCAGCGCCGATTGAAACATGGCACTGTCTTTTTCGCTTTCGCGGATGTTGTATTTACCGCCCAAACCTGCCAACCATTCAAAATATTCATCGGCCTTGCCCCAGTCAGTATAAATATCTTTCAAAATGCGCAACGATTCTTTCGACTCGGTGGTGGAAGGGAATTCTTCTACAATTTTTTTGAAAATGGCAATGGCTTTTTCGGGCTGATCCATTTGGTAAAAAATGAGTCCTATTTTCTGCTCGGCTTTCTTTTGGTAAGGGTTGTTGGGAAAATCCTGGTTCAAGTACTCAAACTCGCGAAGGGCTTGTGTGCGGTAGCCTAAAATAAATTTTTCATTGGCTTTTTCAAACAAGGCATCGTCGGTGTATTGCGATTTTGGGAAGTTGGCCACCAATTGGTCAAGTATTTCAATTTTCTGCAAGGCATTGCCCTGCAAACCTTTTATTACCCCCACCTGAAACATGGCGTAGTCTTGCTCGCCTTCTTTTTGGTCAATTATTTTTTGGTAATAGGACACGGCTTTGTCATACACACGCAGCTCGTAGTAGCAATCGGCGGTGCGGGTATTGGCATCGGCATCAAATTGCTTGGTGTATATGCTGTTTTTGTTTTTGAAATAATTGTCAAGAAAATACAGGGCCTCTTTGTAGTTGCCGGTTTTAATAAGGCAATAGGCTATGTTGTAGTTGGTAACGGCGGTAAGGGGAATGTTTTTTGACTCGGGAACAAAAAGGTAATTTTTGTAAGATTTCATGGCCTCTTCATAGCGTTCTTCATTGTAGAGCGACTCACCAATCCAAAAATGTGCAAGTGCTTTGTATTCTGGTATTACGGCCCGGGCCAACGATTTGTTCAGGTACTCCCGCGCCTTGATATTGTTTTGTAAATCAAGGTATTCAAGCCCCACGTTGTAGGCAAGGCGCTGGTAGCCTTCATCTATTTTTTTGCTCGGATTTGGAATTTCGGCTATCATTTCGAGCGCCTGCAAGTGGTTGTTGGAGCTCAGCAGCAGACGCGTAAAATTCACCTTTGCCTCATCAATGTATTTTGACTTTGGATATTTTTTTATGAAATCGTTAAAGGCAATCATAGCCGCTTTGTTGAACTTGAGTTCGTGCGAAAGTTTGGCGTAGTTGTAAAACGATTCTTCGGTTAAGGATTCGTCAAAATTGAGGTTTGAAGCAAACTGAAAGGAGTTGCGTGCTTCCATCTTTTGGTCAAGGTGCAGGTAGCAATCGCCCAGCAGGTACGAAACATTTTGTCCCAGCGAATCTTCTTCTATTTTGAAACTCTCAAACTGTTTTTGGGCGGTTTTGTAGTCTTCGGTTTGGAAGCAGGCATAGCCATATTGGTAGCTGTCTTCTACACCCAGTTTCCGCAAGTCGTTGTATTCAAAGTAGTATTCTTTCGATTTTTCAAAATTCTTTTTCTTGAAGTAGGCTTGCGCCAGCAGCAATTGCACCACATGTCGTTTTTGCAGTTCCTTATTGCTCAGTATAGAGTCGCCATAGCTGATTACCTTGTCGTACTCTTTGTTGTAGGCATATACTTCGCAAATGTAAATGGGCACAAAATCCTTGAAATTGGGGTGGTTTTGTATGCGTTTGAAACCTTTTAGGGCCAAGTCGTATTCTCCGTTTTCAAACGAAACGTATGCATGAAAATAATTGGCGAGGTGGTAGTATTCGTTTTGGTAATCAATTATTTCGTCAAAATAGGCGCGCGCTTCATTCAAATTTCCCTGCACAAACTGGCAATAGCCGGTCATGAAATAGTAAGCCTCGGTTTCGTACGGATCAAGACTTATAAGTGGTTCAATATCAATAAACTCAAACAGGGCTTTTTCATATTGTTTTTGCCTGAAATAGTATTCGGCCAACTTGTAGTGCGAGTGGTCCATGCGCCCGCTCTCAGGAAAATCAGTTCTGAATTTTTCCGTTTTTTCTACCGTGCTTCCCAGCAGCAATTCGCCCGCGCACAAGGCAGCATAGTAGCGCGACTCTGACACCAATAGCTCATTGCTGCCCGTGGTGGCATATTGCAGAAAGAGATCTTGAGCAGCACTGTATTTCTGTTTGTGAAACAGGTCGTGGGCCCGGTTGTATAAGTGGTTGAGCGAGCTTTCATTAACCGAAGTCTGGGCCTGACTCTTCCCAGAGAAAATCAATAATAAAATAGCTCCGGGTAACAGGAGAATCTTGCGCATGAATATTTGAGTCTCAAATTTTTGGCGAAGTTATTGGCTACAAGCAGCCTCATGCCCATATTTTGTACACAGCATGTGTATCGAACCGCCAAAAACCGTATATCAGCCCTATGAAAATATCACAAACCGCTGACTCAACTACCTGATGCGAGGCGGGTATAGACATTGTGGCGCAAGAGGTGATCGCAAACCACAAGGGCTGCCATTGCCTCTACAATGGGCACTGCCCTTGGCACCACACATGGATCGTGTCGGCCTTTTACCTGTAGTTCTATGCTATTGCCTTGGTCGTCAACTGTTTGTTGGTTTTGTGCTATGGTGGCCACGGGTTTAAAAGCCACGTTAAAATAGATTTGTTCGCCATTGCTTATGCCGCCCTGCACACCGCCCGAATTATTGGTGCGTGTGCCAATGCCTTTCTCCTTGGCTACAAATTCATCGTTGTGTGTAGAGCCTTTCATTTTGGTAGCGGCAAATCCTGAGCCTATTTCAAATCCTTTTACTGCGGGAATGCTCAGCATGGCTTTTGCCAAATCGGCGTCAAGTTTGTCAAATACGGGTTCGCCCAAACCTACGGGGCAGTTGTTTATGTGGCAGCTGATGGTACCCCCCAGGCTATCGCGTTCGCGCCGTGCATTGTCTATTGCTTCTATGAATTTAGTGGCCATTGAAGCATTGGGGCAGCGCACTATGTTTTTTTCAATTTCGCTGTAATCCACCTCATCAGGGGGTAATTCAAGAGTTCCTACTTGTTTTACAAATGCGATAATGTCTATAGATTGTTGCTTTAAAATGAGTTTGGCCACAGCTCCTGCGGCTACCCGTGCCGCTGTCTCGCGTGCTGAGGCTCTGCCGCCACCTCGGTAATCGCGGATGCCATATTTGGCTTGATATACAAAATCGGCGTGAGAAGGGCGGTAGCTGTGTTGTAGGTTGCCGTAGTCTTTACTTCGGGCGTCTTTGTTTTTAATCATCATGCAAATAGGCTGTCCGGTGCTTTTGCCTTCAAATACGCCCGACAATATTTCAACTTGATCGTCTTCGCTGCGCTGTGTCGTAATGGCAGATTGCCCGGGTTTGCGGCGGTCGAGCTCCTTTTGTATAAAGGATTCATCAATGTGTACAAGGGGAGGGCAGCCGTCAATAACAACACCCACCGCCGGGCCGTGGCTTTCGCCAAAGGTGCTTATGCTAAAAGCTTTTCCAAATGTATTTGCCTGCATGGTCAGTCGTATTGAAGTTTAAATCCGAGGCTTTTTACCGCCTCCCAAAATTGTGGAAATGATTTGACAACCACTTGCGGATGGCGCATGGAAATATGCGGATGGGCAATTTGCAAAAGAAAAAGGCTCATGGCCATTCGGTGGTCGTTGTAGGTTTCAAATATTTGGTTTTCTGCACTGTTGTCAACTGCTTCAAAACCCATTAGACTCAGGCTTTCAGAGGTGGTTTCAACTTTGGCTCCCACCTTTTTCAGTTCGTTTTGCAAGGCTGCCATTCTATTGGTTTCTTTATGTGCCAAGGTGTGCAAACCGCGCAATGTACCGCGGATTTTAGCGGCTGCCATGTAGCAGGCAAAGGGCTGTGCCAGGTCGGGATTGTCAGCAAAATTTAAGGTTATTTCAGTTTCAGAAGCCTTGCCCTGAGTGCAGTAAAATCCATTCTCATCATGCCTTAATTGTAGCCCCAATTTGGATAAAAGTTCATCTATTTGTCGGTCGCCTTGAAGCGAAAATTCATACAAACCCGGTAAGTATATCTTGAAACCCGATAACTTTTGTGTTACTTGCTTGAGCTGGGTTTCTGTAGGCGAAATACCACTTGAAAATAAGGATTGTTGCTTTGCTTCTGTGTGGTATTTGGTTTCTATTAATGCATTGATAAACAGAAAGTAAATAGCGGCACTCCAGTCAGCTTCTTCCAGTTGTTTCGGATGGCTGTTTTCGTTTTTGTATTTTGTAATGCGCAGTTGGTTTTTACCTTCTTCTACCAGGTATCCATACTGTTTCAAAGCACCCATAGTCATTTCGGCATAAGGTTTTGAAGTGATTTTGTCGGTTAAAAAAATGGTAAACGGCAAAGGCAACAAAGGGGCAAGCAACAAAATGGCGCTTACAAATTGCGAGCTTTCTGTGGGGTCTATTTCACAGGCTGTTGCAGGCTTGTCAGTTCCTGTTATTTTGAGTGGCAAAAATCCGGGTTGTGCTAAAAATTCCACTTTTGCACCCAACATGGTCAGGCTATCGCTTAGCGCTTTCATAGGGCGTTCATGCATGCGCGCTGAGCCATAAATGGTTCTCGTTTTGGTATCGGCTACAGCGCAAAGGGCCATAATAAAACGCGCCACGGTGCCCGCATCAGCCACATCTATCTCTTTGCTTTTGTAAAATGACTCCAGAATGTTGCGCATCAAAGCCGTGTCGTTGGCTGTTGAAAGCTGTAAGGAATCAATGGGTTTGTTGTGTAGAAAATGCAGTATAAGTGCGCGGTTGCTCAGGCTTTTGCACACCGGCAAATGAACCGCTACACTTTGCGAAACAGGCTCAAAACCAGCTATTTTCAGTATTGCGTTTTCAACCATTTAATGGCGTTTTCAGCTTCTTCAACGGTAATTGATATGCCGGTAACAGGTTGTCCAATAGCTTTTAACAAGGTGCAAATAATTTGGTTGCCCACATTTTTTTTGTCATGGCTCAGGTATTGGCTCACTTCTTTTACCGAAGGCATACCGCGCAAAAACACCGGTTTGCCAAAGTGCTTGAAAATGAGCGCGCTGGCTTCTGCCATTTCTTCTTCTGAAAATCCGGTTTTTTCTTGCGATAGGTACATTTCGCTGAGCATTCCCCAGGCTACCGCCTCGCCGTGGCTTATGGCCGGCCCATTGCTGTGGCTGTAGGCTTCGTAGGCATGGCCAAGGGTATGACCAAAATTGAGTATTTGTCGCAAACCCGCCTCAAACGGATCGTCTTTCACAATTTGCAGCTTTATGGCTATGCATTGGGCAATGCGTGTGGCGTGGTTTTGCGGTTCGCTTTCCAATTGCGCCAAAATATGCGGCGAGTGGATGAAGCCATATTTAATTACTTCGCCCAAGCCTGAACGCATTTCTGATTTGGGCAGGGTTTTTAGAAATATTTGGTCGGCTACCACGGCATAAGGCTCTGTAAAAGTGCCTATTTGGTTTTTGATCCCCTTGAAATTAACACCGGTTTTGCCACCGATAGCGGCATCAACCATACCCAAAAGCGTGGTGGGAATGTGTATAATAGCGAGTCCTCTTTTGAAGGTAGCCGCTGCAAAACCGCCCATATCGGTTATCATTCCGCCTCCCAGATTTATCACCAGCGATTTTCTATCGGCTGATTTGTCAATGAGCCTTTGCCATATTTTTTCGCAATCGTTTATGGTCTTGTATTGCTCGCCGTTTCTAATGGCAATAACCTGGTGCTTAGGCAGGTGCGGTGCCAGCAGGGGCAGGCAATATTCTTGGGTGTTTTGGTCGCACAAAACGAATAAACTGCTGAACTCCAGGTTTTTTAGAAATTGAGGTAGTTCCGCTAGTTGGTGTAAAATGGTCGCCTTATGCATTGCTCAGTTCGTTCAGGATTTCAATAGCCTCGGTTGCTAGGTTTTCAATGGCTTCGGGTATTTCGCCGCCGGCCATTTTTTGCATGTAATAGGCATAGGTAAGTTCAAGCAGGGCAGTTACATCGTCCACAACCATTCTTCGTTGCTTGTTGTATGCATTAATGGCAGGTTTTAAAGCCTTGGTTCTCGCATCAAAATTTTTGTCGCTAAGGTTTTGGCGGTGGTAGCGTTCCAGCATTTCATCAATGAGCGGGGTAGAATGGCTTGTATGGCCACTCGCTTTCACGTTTTCGTCTTCCATTCTTGCTACAAAATCTTGCAGCCAAACGCTGGCGTCCACTTGGGTATTTTGTTGGCTAAGCGCATCAATTTTCACCAATTTATTTACGTCAAATTGGTAAGCTCTTATCAAATCTTCGGTTTGCCAGTAAAGTAAAATGCGGTCCAGGAGGTTATCGGGATTGAGTGTTGACATGGCCGCGAAATTAGGCCTAGCAACATTTGCATCTCTTGCATTTGGCCATTGTTTCTAAAAATGTGGGTAGGTTGTACAGAAAGTACGACGGAGAATAATTAAACCCGGAAAATCTGAATTGTGATGGATTTAGCCAAGGACTATTTGGATGCATAATGGATTGGTGCTGCCGGCTAAAGAAAGCAGGCTGAGAAGAAATGTGTATTTCAAGTGGGCTTTATTTCTGAAACTAAGGCCACATTTGCGCCAATTTATATGGAATATCCATCAAAAGCAGTACAAAAAGCGGTAGAATCATTTAAGTCTTTGCCCGGCATTGGCAATAAGACTGCGGTGCGTTTGGTCTTGCATCTTTTGAAACAAAACAGCGATAGCCTGAAACAGTTTGAATTAGCTGTGGAAGGTTTGCGCACGGAAGTAAAATATTGCCAAACCTGTTTCAATTTGTCAGACCACGAGCGGTGCGCCATTTGCAGCAGCCAAAACCGCGATCAGGGGAAAATATGTGTGGTTCAAGACGTTCGCGATGTACTCGCTATTGAATCTACCGGACAGTTTACAGGAGCCTATCATGTGTTGGGTGGGGTTATTTCGCCAATGGAAGGCGTGGGGCCCGACGATTTAAAAATAGCCCAACTGGTTGACCGCGTGAAGAATGGCAATGTTTCAGAAATAATTTTTGCGCTCAGCGCAACCATGGAAGGTGATACTACTATCTTCTATATCTCAAAGCAACTAAAAGAATACCAAGTGCAGATAACCACAATTGCCAAAGGAATAGCTATTGGCGGTGAGCTTGAGTTTGTAGATGAAATAACACTCGGTAGATCCTTGCTTTCCAGAATTCCATTTGATGTATAAAATATGAAGCTTTCTATAGTAATTGTCAATTACAACGTAAAGTACTTTCTGGAGCAATGCCTGCACTCTTGCCACAAGGCTATGGCTCAGATGGCTGCTGCACACCCCAATTGGGAAAGCGATGTGTGGGTGGTTGACAACAACTCGGTAGATGGCTCGGTTGAAATGGTACGCGAGCGGTTTAAGTGGGTAAAACTGTTGGCCAATAAAGATAACAAGGGCTTTTCTAAAGCAAACAACCAAGCCATTAGGCAAAGCGAAGGCGAATATGTTTTGTTGCTGAATCCTGACACTGTAGTAGAAGAAGACACCTTTTTGAAATGCGTGGAGTTTATGGACGAAAACCCCGATGGCGGTGGTTTGGGTGTGAAAATGCTCGATGGAAAAGGCAATTTCCTTCCAGAGTCAAAACGTGGTTTGCCCGCTCCTGATGTCGCTTTTTTCAAAATTTTCGGATTCTCTGCTCTGTTTCCCAAGTCAAAAATATTTGGCAAATACCATTTGGGTTTTTTGGATAATGACGAAACGCACTCTGTGGATGTGTTGGCCGGGGCTTTTATGATGTTGCGTCATAAAGCGCTTGATGAAGTAGGCTTGCTTGACGAGACTTTTTTTATGTACGGCGAAGACATTGACCTTTCGTACCGCCTCACATTGGGTGGTTACAAAAACTACTACCTGCCCAGCACCCGCATAATTCACTATAAAGGCGAAAGCACAAAAAAAGACAGTGTAAACTACGTTTTTGTGTTTTACAACGCCATGATCATTTTTGCCAAAAAGCACTTTAATGCCAACAATGCGCGACTGTTTACCTTGCTCATAAGCATTGCTATTTATTTGCGCGCCGCCTTGTCTATCATTACGCGTTTTGTAAAAAATATTGCCCACCCCGCCGTTGATTGGGCACTCAATTTTGCTGCGCTCGTGGCCGCGGGACATTGGTATGAGCACAATATAAAGCTCTCGGATGGCGATTATTATCCCGACGATTTTTTCAATTTCATTTTGCCCATTTATTCACTCATTTGGGTATTTGGGGCGGTGCTTACGGGCAGCTACAAATGGTCTTATCAAATATCGCGGGTTTTTAAGGGAGTGATGATAGGAACCATATTGGTGGCCATTTTTTACGCTTTTCTCAACGAAGACCTTCGCTTTTCGCGCGCCATGGTACTTATAGGTTCCGTGGTATCGTTTCTCGTGTTTTATGCCAGCCGCTGGTTGTTGCATTTTTTCAGAGAAGGCCATCCGTTTTTGGGGCGCATTAAACCCAAACGAATGGTGATAGTGGGCGGCGAGCACGAAGCAGCGCGGGTAAACGAACTTTTGGTTCACTCGGGTATTCAACACGAGGTGGTGGGTTTTGTGAGTCCCGGCGATGAGTTTAACAAAGGTTTTCTGGGTTCGTCGCGTCAACTCAACGATGTGGTGAACATACACAAAATAGACGAGGTGATTTTTTGCTCAAAAGACATGAAGTCGAGCGATATTTTCAACCTGATGCTGGGCATTGACAAAACTGATTTGTTTTATAAAATTGTGCCCGAAGAAAGCTTGTTTATTATAGGCAGCAACTCAAAAAACCAACCGGGCGACTACTACACCATAGATGTGAAATTGGCGCTAAAAAGTCCTGAAAATCAGTTTAATAAGCGGGTGGTTGATTTGCTTGTGGCGCTTTTGCTTACCGCCACCTTGCCTTTGTCAATACTGGCTATTAAAGACAAGAAACATTTTATTGCCAACCTGTGGCACGTGCTTATTGGCAAACTTACCTGGGTGGGTTATTCAAGCACACAACTCAACGAAAACCTGCCGCACTTGCGCAAAGGCGTGTTGAAACCCATAGACCGCTACCGCGAGCTGAAATTGGAAGTAAAAGCCATCAACCGTATTGATTTGGCCTATGCCCGCAATTACCATTTTACCAAAGACATCGACATTATACTTAAAGGCTTTAGTCGTTTGGGCGCCAAAGTATAGTTTTGCCTAAATTATTTTATTCATGCTTCGCATCACACTTTCCTTATTATCTCTATTCTTTGCCCTGCTGTGCCATGCACAAATGCCCAATGCAAGCTTTGAAAACGGTGATGACAACAACATAACTGACTGGCAGGTACTGGAAGGCAAAGCCGGGATATACAAGCAATTTAAATTTAAAGCCAACAACGGCGACACTACGGTAATGGCCAAAAGTGGAAATGCCTTTGCGGTGCTTCAAAAAGCCGGCAAGCCAAATGCCATTATCAGAACCCAATTTGCCTACAACAAACGCAGCAGCGAATTATCAGGCAAATTCATATACCTGCCCCAAACCGATTTTGAGCGCTTTTCGCTAAAAGTGGTTTATTTAAAGTGGAATGATAGCCTGAAACAAAACGATACCATGATGAAAAGGGTGGAGCATATCAACCCTTTTGGCAACGAGGTGGTGCGCAACTACAATTGGTTCTATTTTGTGTTGCCAATAGAAAAGGCTGATTTCAGAATGAACGGCAATCCTGATTCGTGTATGGTTGAGATAAAACTGAACAACAACGAAAAGGGAGAAGCGGCTACCACCTTATTGGCCGATGACTTGAAATTTGGTACAGGCTTGGTGGCCGGTATGGAAGAGCCAAGCACCACCATTGGTTTTAGCGTTTACCCAAATCCTGCCGGCCAACGGATTTTTATTTCGGGCATGGCAAAGGGCGATGTACTCAGCATTTTTGACATGGAAGGAAAGGCAATAGTAAGAACCACAAATGCTGAAGCAGCGCAATTGGGTCTGCAACTACAACCCGGAATGTACTTGGTACAACTGCTTAGCCAAGGGCAAACCCAAACCTGCCGGGTGGTAGTGTATTAGCAAACAATTCAATTTCTTTAAGTTATGCAAGCCGCCCATTTTATAGGTGGTAGCAACTTGTGAGCTGAATAAGAATTAGTTTTGCCGCAAATTTTTATTCAATGAAAAGAATTTTTCCCTTAGTAGCTATTATCGTTTTAGCCGTGGCTGCAAAAGCACAGGATGTTGGAGTTGAAAAACTCATTTATCCTAAAAAGCACTATCCTGTATTTGAAGTAAGCAGTACGGTGCCGGCCTATTGGAGTATCAAAAACTATGGCGATACCATACAAAGCCGTGTTTTTACAGTGGGCATCAAAGTGGGCGATAAGCCTAAAAACTACACCTTGTTCAGGTCAGATATGGCGGTTGACGAGGTTTTTCCATTTGACCCCCGCAACGTAAAATTTTACCAAAACTATTTTGACCAATTGCTGGGCATTGAATCGGTTATTGGTTTCAAAACACCTGAATATGCGGCAGGCGACACCCTCAAAATTTGTCTGGAAGCCACTGTAACCGGCGATACCAATCCGGCAAACGACTCGGCTTGTTTTGAAATAATACTGGCCGACAGACAACCCCGCGATTTGGATTTGCACATTTTAAGCCCGAAAGCCGGTACCGAAGTTTCGCCAAACCACACAGTTTCTTTTGATGTAAGTGTGAAAAACCAAGGCTCGGTGGCTTATACCGACGACAGCGTGTTTGTATTGATGCAGGTTTTTTCTGACAACAAAGTGTCTGACGTAAAAGCCTTTTCAGCACACATCAATAAAAACCTGAATCCCGGCGATTCTACTATAATGACCTTTGATTATCCCACCTCGGTATCATTGCCCGAAGGTGATGTGTATTTCATATTCAACGTTTCATGGTTGTCAGAAGACCGGTTTTATGTATTGGGCGAATCTTCAACTAGCAACAACCGCCGATACGTGAAAATGAAGTCGGTAATAAGCAGCGTAGGCGAGGTAAAAGACAGAAACATAAGAGCTTACCAGGCTGAAAATGAAATAATTGTAAACGGAAATTTTGAAGGGATTGACAACCTCAGCTTTACCCTGCTCGATATGCAAGGCAGAGTAATGAAAACCGAACGCATGAACAGCGCCGCCGGAAACCAAAGTAACCTGAGCACCGCCGGACTTGCACAAGGGGTTTATTTGCTCAACGTAGTAGGACAAAACACTTTGCTCTATCGCCAAAAGATTATGGTACACTAGCCAAAAACAGCTTAGGTTAGTTTTTTTAACAACATAAATGAAACAGGAAGCACCCATTTTTGGGTGCTTCTTTTTTTTAAAGACCAATTTTTCCTACTTTTCCCCTTTATGAAAAAATGGACACTCCTTTTGCTGCTCATGAGCTTTTTTGGGCAGAGCAGTTTGAAAGCAACCCACATTGTAGGGGGCGAATTGTTTTATGATTATTTGGGACATGATTCTTTTAAGATTCATTTATACCTCTATATTGATTGCATTAATGGGTCGCCGGCAGCGCTTGAACTTGATACAGTAGCGGCCATTGCGGCTTTCAGAAATTCTGACTCGAAGCTGATAACCTGGTCGTTGGTTGATACCCTGCAAACCGATATTGTAAAAAGCATTAATTACAACTGCCTTATACCACCAACCAATGTATGTGTGGTACGTTATAGTTATGAAGCAATTATGGTACTTCCCGATACAAAGGGTGGTTATACACTAGCATTTCAAAGGTGTTGCCGCAACAAATCAGTAATAAATATTCAGGATCAAGATAACACAGGTGGCAGCTACTTTGCCGTGATTCCAGAGCGCGGAACTATGGGCAACAATTCAAGTCCGCGTTTCAACCAATTACCGCCCAATTTTTTATGTGTAAACAATGAATTTTCCTTCAAGCACAATGCCTATGATCCTGACGGCGATTCACTATCATACGAACTCATGGTGCCTTATGATGGTGCCGATCCGTTGAGTCCCGTGCCACGACCACCTGCAGGACCACCGTACCAACATATTGTGTTGCGAAGCGGATTCAGCATAAATAATTACATGCGTGCCAAGCCACATTTGAAAATTGATCCTGAAACCGGTTTGCTCACTTGCACACCGCGCGTTTTGGGGCAGTTTGTTGTAGGTATTGCCGTAAAAGAATACCGCAACGGAAAGCTCATTTCCACCGTTTATCGCGATTTTCAGCTCAATGTAATCAATTGCAAATTTGATGTGGTGAGTGCCTTTACGCTGCCTGAGCAAAGTTGCCAATACCAGGTCAAATTTAAAAACAACAGCACCGGCGCTATCAGGTACAAATGGAATTTTGGCGACCCAAATACCAAGGCTGATACATCGGAAAATGCGGCGGTTACTTACACCTATCCAACCCGCGGTTGGTACACTGCCAAATTGATTGCCTATTCAAAATCGTGCAGCGACACATTTTATAAAACCTTTTATGTGAAACCCGATACCGGCGCTTTTGCGGGACCCGATGTGCGCTCGTGCAACGGCGAATCGGTGCAAATAGGACCGGCTACGTCGTTTCCAAAATCGTCATTCCATTGGTATCCTTCCACTTATCTCAACAACGATACGCTTCAAAACCCCACAGCAACACCACCTTCTGACTTTTCCTATGTCTTGCGGCAGGTGTTTGAATATTGCTACGACTATGATACCATGCAAATAAATGTGGGACCGCCTGAGGTGAAATTCGATTCAGAGCCGGTGCCCGAGTGCAACAACCTGACGCTCAGATTCAGTAACCAAGGAGAAGGAAATACCTTCAGGTGGACTTTTTATGATTTTTCGAAAAAGGTGCGCACCACCGATCCAAATCCTTATTATACTTATTCAAAATCGGGCAAGTACAAGGTAAAATTCGTAGCCACGCTCAACAAAACCTGTAGCGATTCCATTGAAAAAACAATTGTAGTTACTGAAGACACAAGCAATTTTGCCGGCTTTAACCGAAAAATATGTTTTGGCGACACCGTACAGTTGGGGCAGGCACCCATTTCGTCAAAGGCACGATTTTCATGGCATCCGGCCAAAACCCTTTCTGATTCTACCGTGGCAAGCCCGTTGGCTTTTCCTAAGGTAAGTACCACTTACACGGTAGAACGATTTATTGACATTTGTTCGGTTTGGGATACCGTGCAAGTATTAGTGGACCATCCGCAACCTTTTTTCCAATTGGCCTACACCTATCCTTGCGATGGCAAAAATGTGAAAGTGTATAACCGAAGCACCAATTGCGAGCATATTCTCTGGGATTTTGGCGCAAACGGCGGCGTGAGAGATACTTTTTCAAACCGCGATTCAGTTTCGTTTGCCTACCCCGATGGTGGAAAATATACCATTAGTTTATTGGGAACCTCGGCCTACGGTTGCAATTGGACATTTGCTTTGCCGCTGAATGTATATGGCGATACCGGATTTTTTGCGGGACCCGACTCTAATTTGTGTCGCGGCCAAATATTGCAAATAGGTTTAAATGACACCATTAGTTTTGCCAAATTTCGTTGGAGTCCAAAGGACAGCGTGAGCGATTACACCATACCAAATCCTTTTGTAAATCCTTATGATACAGGAGTGTATGTTTTAAGTAAAGTGTATCCTGAATGCACATTTACCGATACGATAGTAGTTGGAGTGCACAACCCGCTTGCCGCCTACGACACCGATTATGATCCGCATTGCGATCTCTTTCGCATTTCGCTTAAAAACAATAGCAAACGAACCGACCGCCTCCGCTGGGATTTTGGCCATGAAATATTTGAAAGTAATGCCGATTCTATAACATCTACTTTTCCTGCGGCGGGCAATTATTTGGTGCAATTGGTAGCCTTCAAAGAGCAGTGCAGCGATACTTTTTCGCGATTGTTTAAAGCATACGTTGACACAGGGGTTGTTATTATTCCCGACTCAGTTGCCTGTGTAAACGAAGCCATATTGCTAGGCGCGGCGGATACTGCACAAATGGCGCAACATGTATGGACACCGGGCGATTTTCTAAGTAGCGATACCATAGCAAATCCAACGGCAAGTCCAACAAAATCAATAGTTTATACCTATTCCAGAATATTTCCGAAATGTACCTATACGGGGCAAGTTTCGCTGAGAGTAGCCGAACCCATAGCCTCGTTCGATACGGTTATACGTCCGGATTGTTATGGTTATAAAGGCGATTTTACCAACACGAGCAGCGCTGCCGAAAAATACAAATGGTCGTTTAGCAACAACACCAAAAGCAAGCAGCTCAATGAATCACAAATATTTGCCTATGGCAGCACCCTTAAAGCCACACTTTTGGCCATTGACGCGCACTGTATTGATACTTTTTCGGTAAGCCGAGGTTTGTTGCCTTTTGATAGTTTTGAAATAATAGCCCCAAATGTGTTTACTCCCAATGGCGATGGCTATAATGACTGTTTCAGAATAGAAATACCTAAACTGCCACCTGATTGTAAAAACTTTACCATCACATTTTTCAATAGATGGGGGCAGCAAATGTTTGTAATAGAGCAGGAAGGCAATGTGCTTTGCTGGGACGGAACTTACAATCATAATGACGTACCGGTGAACCCGGGTGTGTATTTATATATGATAGATGTGCTGAACCGACATATACATGGCATGGTGCAAGTAATAAGATAATAAAAAGGACAACTTATGAAAAAAGGTGCTGTAATAAAAAGCCTGCTTTTATTGCTTTTACTCAATTCAATTACGGCCTTTGGGCAACACGCTGATAGCCTTTGGAAAAACAAGCGCTACTTCAATTACGGTTCATTAAGCGCGCAAATGGGAGCCAATCATGGTTTTATCAGTCAGTCAAGTGGCATCACATCATTGGTACCACAAAATGCCTGGCGCTATGAATTGGGATATACAAGGCACTACCAAATAAGAAATAGGTGGTCGTTTACCGTAAACGGAAACTTTGGCTTATTGCCCTGTAATTATTATATGCCGGGTTTGGGTCGTTATGTTTATATTTTCGGTATGATTTACCATATACCATTTGTGGGTATGCAGATGGGGCTCGAACGGAGCTTGTGGTTTACCAAAAATCACTATTCGTCATTTGGTGCGTCCTTTGGCTTAAACCGGTTTTTGCCCTTTCAAGATTTAAATGCCGGTGATCATGTTAGTTTTAGCAATAGCAAAAGATCAATTCTATATTATACGATTGAAGGGAAGGCTGTGCGGAAGAGTCCGTATATCAACTTCTATTATGCCCGCAATTACCGCATTGCCAACAACGATATGGTAACTGCTACCTTCGGAATTCACGCCAACCTTACGCGCATTATGTCAGCCGACTTTACTTGCTTTCCTAAAGATACGTCCAAGCTTTCTACCGGCACTTATGTCAACAATGGGTTTTCGCCATACATTTCTCTATCGTATTGTTTTACAGGTATTTCAAAAGAAAAGAAAGCAAGCGATATAGCGGTTCGCCTTAAGAGCAACGACCAAAATTTGATCAAAGACCATTTGAAAAATGATATGAAGCAAAGCCGAAGAAAGGCCTGGTTTGCTTATACTGATGTGGGGCTGAGTCGCACATTTTTCACCTACCGACTGGACGATACGCATTTTCTATACAAGCGTTCAGGCGCCTCATCACCCAGTGTAAATGTGGGTGTAGAAAAAAACTGGGCCAACAACACGTTTGCCTTTGGTTCTATGGCCTATTTCATGTGTTTGACGAGCCAAATGAATAAAATTAACCGATTTAATTCAGGAGCTGAAATATCAACCTTTACCCAATTCAATGTCGGCTATGGTAAATGGTTTAACTACCATAACAAAACCTTGTTTGGCTTGGCTTTCACCACAGGTATGGCCGCTCAGGGTGCCTATGGCTACGGCACTACCTCCATGACGGATTCGCTTGGAAATACCGTAACTATGCAGGACGCCTCGGTTCCAACTAATATTTATACCATAGGTTTTAAGATCCAAAAAAATATTAGGATTTCCGAACGTTGGTATTTCAATATAAAATACTGGTATAACAAAGCATTGAGTCATAATTTTTATTCAAATCATTATAACTTTATCTATTTTGGCGACAAGGGAAGTGGTGTGCAATACAGTCGAGGCAGCACCGGGCAGGTATTGTTTGGCCTTAAGTTTTTAGTGCGCAAATAGCTGAAATTAGGGAAAGAGCTTCATTCCGGTTAACCGGATCATTTGCATTAAGAAATTTATCGCTATGATTGTGCGCCCATGTGGATACACAAATACATACCCCTGGTAAAAGACCTGAGTTCCTACAAAAAAGGCTGGATTCAAAAGGATTTATCCGCCGGTCTTACGGTGGGGGTCATGTTGGTTCCGCAGGCAATGGCTTATGCCTATTTGGCCGGTATGCCGCCCATTTATGGACTTTATGCCGGTTTGCTTCCCTTGGTTGTTTATGCCATTTTTGGTAGTTCACGACATTTATCGGTGGGGCCGGTGGCGGTTTCGGCGCTTTTGGTATATGCCGGGGTTAAAAACTTTGCAGAGCCCTTGAGCAACGATTTTGTGAGCCTTGCCATTACCACCGGATTTTTTATTGGGCTGGTACAAATGTCCTTGAGCTTTTTGCGCCTCGGTTTGCTGGTCAATTTCATATCGCATCCTGTTATTTCGGGCTTTACCTCAGCTGCTGCTATTATAGTTGGCGTTTCGCAACTCAAGGATATTTTAGGAATAGATGTGCCGCGCGCCGAAAATCCCTTGGAAATTGCTGGTCATGTGTTCGCCAATATTTTCAACTATAATGGCTACACATTGGTAATGAGTGTAGGAGCTTTGGTACTACTTATTT
The DNA here is from genome assembly GCA_016124515.1 of bacterium. Classification (GTDB taxonomy): domain Bacteria; phylum Bacteroidota; class Bacteroidia; order CAILMK01; family JACPUW01; genus JACPUW01. Next base: position 62,307 of record WGNN01000088.1, on the reverse strand, counting down.
GGCTCAGAAAAGTGAACCGAAAAATTCCCGGTGCGCTTTTGGTCGTGGTTGCAGCTACTTTGATAAGCTATCTGTTGGGGCTTGAAGAAAAAGGGGTGAAGGTGGTGGGAACGGTACCCGAAGGACTTCCTGAATTTACACTGCCCAACATGAACCTTGATTTGTTGACCAAATTACTGCCTACTATTTTAACGGTGAGCGCCATTAGTATAGTAGAGAGTTTGGGCATAGCCAAATACTACGAAGGAAAGAGCAAAAATTACCGTGTGGTAAATAACCAAGAGCTTTTTGCCTTGGGAATGGCCAATGTGGCGGGGGCTTTATCAAGTTCCATGCCTTCTTCAGGTAGTTTCAGCCGAACTGCGGTAAATTATAATTTGAAAGCGAAAACGGGTCTTTCTTCTATATTTTCGGTGGTGGTTGTTTTGCTTTCACTTTTATTTTTAACACCGCTTTTCAAACATTTGCCCTTAGCGGTTTTGGCTTCCATTATATTATTGGCTATTAAAAATTTATTTGATTACAAAGAAGCTATACGCTTGTGGCATGTGCACCGACGCGACTTTACCATGCTCATGGTCACTTTTGCCGGCACCTTACTTTTGGGTATAGAGCTTGGCGTTTTATTGGGATTTTGTTTGTCTATTGTTACCGTTTTGTACCGCAGTTCGCAGCCCAATATTACCCGACTTGGCAAAATAAAAAACACCAATTATTACAGAAGTATAGATCGGTATCCCGACCTTGTGAAGTACCCAGATCTAATGATCATACGCTTTGATGACCAGTTGTATTATGGAAACGCCTATTATTTTAAGGATAAAATGCACGAATTTATTGAGCAAAGTGCAGGTCTGAAGCTTTTGGTTCTCGATGCCGGGAATATTCACGACATGGATAGCACAGGGCTTAAAGCGCTACACGATATAATTGCGGAAACGGCTGAAAGGCAAGCCATGTTTTGCCTCTGCAATATGACTGAACACGTGGAAGAAATCATAGAGAAATCAGGGCTGCTTAATACAAAGAAGTATGGGAAAGCGCCTGTTTTTGAGAGTATTGCATCCGCAGTGGAAGCTTGTTATACTCCCGATAAAGCTGAGCTTTAATTGCACAGCCATACGAACATGGTCAAAATGAGTTTCCTACATTACATAATGCAAATAGCGCAGGCATAGCTCACCGGTATAATAATTTCGAATAACGCAAATTGGTCAATCTACCTTTCTGAAAGCAGGCCTTAGTGGAAATTATTGTTTTGACTTCTTGATATCAAGCGCCACATCCACTATCATATCCTCTTGTCCACCTACCATTTTACGGTTTCCAAGCGCTTCCAATATTTCGCGGGTATCAAGGCCATAGCGTTGGGCTGCTCTTTCAGAGTGCAGCAAAAAGCTTGAATAAACACCTGCATAACCCAAACTGAGCGTTTCCCTATCCACTCGCACAGGTCGCGTTTGCAGTGGGCGTATCAAATCGTCAGCCGCATCCATCAGCTGGTACAGGTCGCAGTTGTGCTTGGCTTCCATTTTGTTGAGCACCGCAATAAGTACTTCAAGAGGGCAATTTCCTGCACCGGCGCCCATACCTGCCAAGCTGGCATCGAGTCTTGTGGCACCGTGCTGCATGGCCACAATGGTGTTGGCTACTCCCAAACCAAGGTTGTGGTGGCAATGAATACCAATTTCAGTATTCGGGTCAAGTGCATCTTTAAAAGCCTTCATGCGGTCGGCCACATCGTCCATCAAAAGGGCGCCAGCACTATCGGTTACATACACACAATCAGCACCATAGCTTTCCATGAGTTTGGCTTGTTCGGCCAGCTTTTTAGGCTCGTTCATGTGTGCCATCATCAGGAAACCGCCTACGTCCATTCCCAATTTTTTGGCCGCTTCTATGTGTTGTTGCGAAATGTCGGCTTCGGTGCAGTGTGTGGCTATTCTCACTGATTCCACGCCCAATTCCCAGGCTTTTTTCAGGTCTTCAATAGTGCCAATGCCCGGCAAAAGCAAGGTGGTCAATCGCGCGTGTTGCAGTTTTTCTGCTATGCCTTCAAGCCATTCCCAATCGGTGTGGGCGCCAAAACCATAGTTGAAACTACCACCTGTAAGTCCATCGCCATGGGCTATTTCAATGGCATCAACCTTTGCGGCATCAAGGGCAAGGGCAATTTCTGTAATTTGTTCTTTGCTGTATTGGTGCCTGATGGCGTGCATGCCATCTCTAAGTGTTACGTCTTGTATATACAGTTTCATGTCTTAAGCTTTTGGTGGACTTTTTCCAGTTATCAGTTATCAGTTATCAGTTGTCAGTTATCAGTTGTCAGTTATCAGTTATCAGCCGAGTGTTGACTCTGGGGAGATTATCAGTTGTCAGTTATTCGTTTGTTGGTTTTGAATTTTCCTAAAGAGGATTAAGGGTTTTTGTTCAAGACTTTATTTAGAGTTTTCCTGCACTTGCATTATGTTTATGGCCATTTTTTCGCCTGTGGCTTTTGCAGCGCTCGTCATTATATCCAGGTTTCCTGCATATTCGGGCAGGTAGTGTCCGGCGCCCACCACTTGCAACAAAACCATGGTTTTGAGTCCCCACACTTTGCCCACACCTTCAATAAATACGGGATGCGTTTCAGGAATATCTTCAAATTGCACTTCTTGGTGCAGCGAATAACCCGGTACATATTTCTGTACTTCGGCTACCATGTCATGGATACTTTTTCTTATAGCCTCCTTATCGGCGGGTTCGCTGAGGGTAAAAACCGTGTCGCGCATAACCAATGGTGGTTCTGCCGGATTTAAAATTATAATGGCTTTTCCGCGGGTAGCACCGCCTACTTTTTCAATGGCCTGCGCTGTGGTTTCGGTAAATTCATCAATGTTGGCTCTTGTACCCGGTCCCGCTGATTTACTCGCAATAGAGGCTACAAGTTCGCCGTAATGCACTTTTGCCACCCTTGACACGGCCGCTACCATGGGTATGGTGGCTTGTCCGCCACAGGTCACCATATTCACGTTGGGTATGTCAATATTGGCATCAAAATTTACAGGAGGTACCAAATACGGACCAATGGCAGCAGGGGTGAGGTCTATTACTTTTTTGCCTTCGTACTGCTTGATAATATTATAGTTGTACACGTGTGCCTTGGCACTAGTAGCATCAAATACAAAGGTTATTTCCGACCATTCGGGCATTTTTACCAATCCGTCAATTCCTTCGTGCGTAGTGGCAATGCCCATGCGTTTGGCGCGAGCCAATCCATCCGATGCGGCATCAATTCCTACCATTACACTCATTTCAAGAATATCGGAGTAGCGCATTATTTTTATCATCAGGTCGGTACCAATATTGCCTGAACCTATGATGGCGCATTTAAATTTTTCTGACATATTTATTATACTTCTTCTTTTCCAAAATTTACGGCTACTGTGCCCAAACCTTCAATGGCGGCTTCAAAACGGCTTCCCGGCGTGGCAGCATACATGGGGCCCAGGGCACCGGCCAATACCACATCGCCATTTCTTAGCGGCTGACCCAATTGTGCCATTACGCGCGCCAACCACCAAGTGGCATTGAGTGGTGAGCCCATGCAGGCGGCACCTTTGCCTTCAGAAACCACCTCGCCATTGCAGCTTAGTTTCATTTTGCAATTTATGAGGTCAATATCTTTCAATTTCCTTGGGTAATGTCCTAATACATAATGGCTTGCTGATGCATTGTCGGCTATGGTGTCGGTTATTTTTATATCCCAATTGCTAATGCGGCTACCTACAATTTCAATACAGGGAACGGCAAAATCTATGGCTTGCATTACCTGTGCCATGCTCAGGTGCTCGCTGTTCAGGTCGCGTTTCAGCACAAAAGCTATTTCGGCTTCGGCCTTGGGTTGCATGCATTTTTTCCATTCCAATTCCCCGTCATGCATCACTTCCATGTCGTTAAACAACATACCGTAGTCGGGTTGGTCCACACCCAATTGTTTTTGTACGGCAAGTGAAGTGAGTCCTATTTTGCGTCCTACCAGCGACTTTCCATCCGACAAGCGCTCCTGACTAATAAGGTGCTGCACTTTGTAGGCCGATTTTATATCGTTGTCACCAATAAGTGTTCTCACCGGGCTGCATGGCTTGCCCGTAGCAGTGGCCGCCATTATGTTTTTGGCAGCTTGCTTTATAGCATTGGGTGAAATGGTTTGCATATAAATGCAAATGTAACCAAAGGTGTTTGTTGTGAATGTGTGCTTGCTTTTTTGTCAAATCGTGATTTCGCGTCCAACACGCAATTGCTTACTTGGCAACATTTTGCTCCTTCCTGACCGCAAACATCAATTAAATAATTGCTTATGGCACCTTACGGTAATAGAAGACTGCACAGAAATTTTTACACCAACGAAGAGATTACCCGCACTTCGCTATGAAGTGTTTTGTGCACGGGACAGCGGTTGGCAATTTCGAGCATGCGTTTTCTTTGTTTGTCGTCTAGCTCGCCTTCCAATTTTATTTCGCGGATAAACTCATCAATTTTAGGGGAAGTATTGATTGGGTCATCGCAATCGGGGCAGTGTTTTTTTGCATGACTCACATATACTTCTACACCGGTCAGGTTCCAGTTTTTTACCTTGGCATACATGCGCAGGGTAATGGCCGTGCAAGCCGCCAAACCCGAGGAAACCAATTCGTATGGATTGGGGCCAAAATTATTGCCACCCAAATCGGCGGGTTCGTCGGCAATAAGGTGGTGTCGTCCTATTTGTATTTCGGTGGTATAGCCGCTTTCTCCCAGGCGTGCACCCACTTGTTGGTCGGTGGCTATGGGTTTTTCCTCCGGAATTTTTACATAGCGCAAAGCCCAGGCTGCCAGCATTTCACCTACATAACGGGCATCATCGGCATGGCTCAGAAAGTGGTCGGCATGCTCAAGGGTTATCAGGCTTTTTGGATGCGATGACTTGGTGAAAATATCGAGCGCCTGTTCAAAAGGAACCTCCTGGTCTTTTTGAGAATGAAACATAAGCAGGGGCTTTTGAAGGCGCAACAAGGTATCTTTATGGGCTTCAGAAGCGCCAATGGTGCAAATGGCGCGCAAACTATCAATTTTACCCGCAAGCTCTATGAGTTTGTTGCCCCCAAAAGAATGCCCTACTACCACAGTTGGTTTTTGGTAATTTTCTGCCAAAAAACTAATGGCGGCTTCAATATCGGGACTTTTGTCTTTGGTGTTCAAGCCTTCGTAGTCCGCAATGCTTTCGCCTGTGCCGGTCATGTCAACACGCATAATGCCAAAGCCCGCACGACTCAAGTAGTGGCTGATGATTTGAACAGCATGGGCTTCATTCTTTTTGAGAAAACAATGCGCCAACAACACAAAATTGTGTGGATGACGGTCGATGGGAAGTTCAATTTGGGCCGGATAAACTTCGTTGTTTTGGTTGCTATAGGTTACGAGAACTGATTGCATAGACAAGGCTTTTTTCTACAGGCAACATTACCCAATTGCCCGACTTGAAAAAATGACTTTCATTGTGTTTTTAATTGAAAAGTGTTGGCCATAGTTGGTGGCTGTAGGCCCATAAACGAATCTAAAGTCAACCTGATTTTCCCAATATACCCGCCCATTAAGGTTTGGGCATTTAAACTCAGCCTTCTTATTCTTAATTCAAACCATTTAGTCTGCGGCAATGCCAATGCAGCATCTATCTTTGCGCGAAATTTTAAGAAAAATCATGTCGCAACACCTTTCTGAACAGGAAATTCAACGAAGAAAAGACCTTCAGGAATTAATAGATTTGGGAATTGAACCTTATCCCGCAGCGCTGTATCCGGTAAATGCCACGGCTAAAGAAATTAACGAGCAATACAACGATGAAGAGAAGAACTTTCAGGAAGTGTGTGTAGCCGGGCGTTTGATGAGCCGTAGAATTATTGGTAAGGCATCGTTTGGCGAAATAATGGATGCTTCGGGCAGGATTCAGTGCTATTTTAACCGCGACGAAATTTGTACAGGTGACGACAAAACCATGTACAACACGGTATATAAAAAACTGCTTGGAATAGGCGATTTTATTGGTGTAAAAGGCCACGTGTTCAAAACCCAAACCGGCCAAACCTCTATACACGTTACCGAACTCACGGTTTTAGCTAAATCAATTAAGCCCTTACCGGTGGTGAAGGTTGATGAAGAAGGAAAGGTTCACGATGGATTTATGAATCCTGAGCAGCGCTACCGCCAACGCTATGTTGATTTGGTAGTGAATCCGGGTGTTAAAGACATTTTCATCAAGCGAAATATTGTGATAAACACCATGCGCGAGTTTTTCAACGCACATGGCTATTTTGAAGCGGAAACTCCTGTTCTACAGCCAATTCCGGGTGGTGCCGCAGCGCGCCCTTTCATTACCCACCACAATGCGCTCGACATACCGCTCTATATGCGTATTGCCAACGAGTTGTACCTCAAAAGGTTGATTGTTGGTGGTTTTGATGGTGTGTACGAGTTTTCGCGCAACTTCAGAAACGAGGGCATGGACCGCACCCACAATCCGGAGTTTACCGTAATGGAAATTTATGTAGCCTACAAAGACTACTTGTGGATGATGGATTTTACCGAAGAAATGGTGGAAAAAATTGCCCTTGCCGTACATGGTAGCACCGAAGTGAAGTTTGGCGATAAAGTTCTGAGCTTTAAACGACCATTCAAACGCGTGACCATGCTCGGGGCCATTGAGGAACACACAGGACACAACCTAGCCGGCAAAAGCGAAGAAGAGATTTACGAAATAGCCAAAGCATTGCATGTGGAGGTGGACAAAAGCATGGGCAAAGGCAAGCTCATTGACGAAATTTTCTCTGAAAAATGTGAGAAACACTATGTGCAGCCCACCTTTATTATGGATTATCCGGTAGAAATGTCGCCGCTGTGCAAAAAACACCGCAACAATCCGGAGCTTACTGAGCGTTTTGAATTGATGGTAAACGGCACCGAAATGGCCAATGCCTATTCAGAACTCAACGACCCAATTGACCAAAGGGAGCGATTTGAAGAACAGCTCAAACTGATGGAAGGGGGAGACGATGAGGCCATGTTTATAGACCAGGATTTTTTGCGCGCTTTGGAATACGGCATGCCGCCCACCTCGGGCATGGGCATTGGTGTTGACCGCCTCGTGATGATGATGACCAACAATACTTCAATTCAGGAAGTACTTTTCTTTCCGCAAATGCGCCCCGAAAAGGTAGCCGAAAAAGAAGGAGAAAAGAAGGAAGCAGAAAAAAAATAAGGCTAAACCAGCAAATGAGCTCTGCAGACCGCACTTCAGAACTTCGCGGGTTGGTGCTTCAATTTGTACCGCACCAAAGCCCCGTTTATTGGCAAACTGTGGCGCTGCGCCATGAAGTATTGCGCAAACCACTTGGCCTTAAGTTCAGCGATGAAGAATTGCTCGCTGAAAATGAGCAACTGCATTTGGCTGCCTTAAAAGACCGTGAAGTTTTGGGCTGCCTTGTGTTGAAACCCTATGATGCCGATGAGATAAAAATGCGGCAGGTGGCGGTGGCACCTAAATGGTCAGGCAAAGGCATTGGCCAGCGCATGGTAGCTTTTGCCGAGCAATACAGCCGCCAAAACGGCTACAAGCTCATGACCCTGCACGCCCGCCAAAGCGCAGTTGCTTACTATTTGAAATTAAACTACGAACAAGAAGGCGAAGAATTTACCGAAGTCACCCTTCCGCATGTAAAAATGAAAAAGCTGCTGGCGGGAGGGGATGTTTGAAGTTTAAAGGGGAATTAAAAATTGAAAATTAGGGGCGGAGTTTCTGGTTCTTATGGTCTGAAGTCCAATGTCCAAAGTCCAAAAGTCCACTGACCAATTGAAAATTAAGGGCCAAGTTTCTCCTTCAGAGAGCATGGCATTGTTTTACAAGAGATTTAGCTCCTTCCCCGTGGGGAAGGCTGGGATGGGGCGAAATGAGAAAATGAGTTTAAAGGGGAGCTAATTGAAAATTGAAAACTGCAAATTGAAAATTGGATCAGCGTTTCTTGTATCGGGCGGGTTTAATGTAAAAAACTGACACTTCTATACGGGATAAATTGCTCTGAATTTTCGAAAACTCTTAACTTCTTAAATTGACGAAGTGTCAGTTCTAGTCTAGTAGGGGATTGAGTGTAAAGGATGTGAATTTCCAAAGTCCAAAGTCCAAAGCTCTTACTAAAATTGGCTTTGCGCTTTTGGTTTCTTCCTTTAAGTTAAATCATTGTATTTCAAGTAGAATTAGCTCCTTCCCCTGCGGGGAAGGCGGGGGATGGGGCGAAAACGGGATTTTTATTTCCGGTCCTCACGCTTGAACGTTACAACCAGCTTCCAAAACCCATCAATCTGTAGGAAAAACTTGGAATGCGCCTATTTCAAGGCGGTGAGCGAGTTGCTTACTCCAATGTAGGTTTCCGGGCTCAGCTCCTTCAACTCTTCTTTTATCATGTCTTTCACATCAAGCGAATCTATAAAAGAATGGATATCGGCTTTTGAAATGCGTTTTTTGCCGCGGGTAAATTCTTTGAGCGCCTCGTAGGGTTCCGGAAATCCTTCTCTTCGCAAAATGGTTTGAATAGCCTCTGCTACCACCACAAAATTGTTGGCCAAATCGGTTGCTATAACTTCATTGTTTAGCGTAAGCTTGCCCAGGCCTGTTTTCAACGACTTGAGTGCTATGGTGGTATGCGCCATTGGTACGCCAATATTGCGTGTCACCGTGCTGTCGGTCAGGTCGCGCTGCAATCTTGAAACGGGTAATTTGTTGGCCAGGAAATCAAAGATAGCGTTGGCCATCAACAGGTTGCCTTCTGCGTTCTCAAAGTCAATGGGATTTACTTTGTGCGGCATGGTGCTGCTACCCACCTCGTTTTTCTTTGATCGTTGACCAAAATAATCCATCGAAACGTAGGTCCACACATCGCGGCTCAGGTCAACCAATATATTGTTTATACGGCGCAGGTTGTCAAAAATGCTGGCCATAAAATCGTAGTTCTCTATTTGTGTGGTAAACTTTTGCCTTTCAAGTCCCAGTTTTTTCAGACAGAATTCATTGGCAAAATTGTTCCAATTGATAGCCGCATAGGTGGCATAGTGCGCATTGAGTCCACCAGTGGCACCGCCAAACTTGCATGTATGGGGCACGTTTTTCAAGGTGCGCAATTGTTGTATAATTCTTTCGGCAAATACCAAAAGCTCGCGGCCAATGGTGGTTGGGGTGGCGGGCTGTCCGTGGGTGCGTGCCAGCATGGGCACATTTTTCCACTCCGATGCTATGGTACTCAGTTCGTTGAGTATTTCTTCTTCAATAAAAGGTATATATACTTTCTCCAGGTAATTGCGCAGTGCCAATGGTATTGCGGTGTTGTTTATATCTTGCGAGGTGAGCCCGAAATGGATGAAACCGGTGAAATTGCCAAAGCCCATTTCTTCAAATTTCTGTTTCAGGTAGTATTCAACTGCTTTTACATCGTGGTTGGTCACCTTTTCTATTTCCTTCACTTTTTCAGCTTCCGCCTCATCAAAGTCCTTAATGAGTTCCTTGAGCAGTTTCACATCCTTGGCCGGAAACTTAATAAGCTGTGGCAATGGCATTTCGCACAGTGCAATAAAGTACTCAATTTCTACCGTAAGGCGGTATTTTATCAAAGCATATTCCGAAAAATAGTTTTTTAGCTCCTTTACCTTTGCGGCGTACCTTCCGTCAATTGGTGATATGGCAGTCAAGCTCATCCCTTTCTATCTTTTAAAATTTCAGCTGTCAAAAGTAGTTGATAGCGCAAAATGAGGTGCCAATTGTTAATTCATTCGAATAACTTTAGACCAAATGGGCTTTTGGTCGTTATAGAGCCATTATCGTTGTCCACAGCCGCCAAAAGGTATCCACAAAATCATAAAATCAAGAAGCCAATTGAAGGTTTATTGTACTTTAGCGGACTGTTTTTTAGAAGCAGAAAGTGTTTAGCAGTAGCTTTGATAATTGTGTTAACGTATTTGAAATCAATTAATTGATGGGTAGAATTATTGCCTTTGCAAATCAAAAGGGCGGTGTTGGCAAAACAACATCAGCCATTAATCTTGCTTCGAGCTTTGCCGCTTTGGAGTACAAAACTTTGTTGGTGGATGCTGACCCCCAGGCCAATGCCACCTCGGGAATAGGCTTTGATCCACGCAACATCAAAAAAAGTGTGTATGAGGCGATGGTTGAAGACATTGAACCAAGCGACATCATACTGAAATCGGAAATCGATTTTCTGGATCTCATGCCTTCGCACATTGACTTGGTGGGTGCAGAAATAGAAATGATAAACCTGCCCAACCGCGACCGAATTATGAAACGGGCACTCGACAAAATCAAGGATGACTATGATTTTATCATCATTGATTGTTCTCCTTCGCTTGGTATAGTTACCGTAAATGCCTTGGTGGCTGCCGACAGTGTGCTTATACCGGTACAGTGCGAGTATTTTGCACTCGAAGGTTTGGGCAAGTTGTTGAATACCATTAAAATAGTGCAAACCAACCTGAACCAGGAACTCGAAATTGAAGGCATTTTGCTCACCATGTACGATGGACGAACCAACCTCTCAAACCAGGTGGTTGATGAAGTGAAAGCGCATTTTCAGGAGTTGGTGTTTAAAACCGTGGTGCACCGCAACATTAAGTTGAGCGAGGCACCGAGTTTTGGCAAGCCCATACTTTTTCATGATGCGGCCAGCAAAGGAGCCATCAACTACATGAACCTGGCTAAGGAAATTCTACAGAATCTGGGAAAATTTAAATCAGCCTCAATCAACAATTAGTACCAACATATTCAATGCAAAAGAAGAGAATGGCATTAGGAAAAGGATTAAATGCATTGCTTCAGGACGCCGAAAGAGAAGTAAGAAAGGAGAACGAACAAGCCGATAGCGTCAACAAATTCAACGATATACCTCTTAAATATATTGAACCAAACCCCAACCAACCGCGGGTTGAGTTTGATGAAGATTTGCTTGAAGAACTTTCGCAGTCAATAAAAGTTCACGGCCTTATACAGCCCATTACGGTGCGTCAGGTGGGGCGCAACAAGTACCAAATCATTTCGGGCGAAAGGCGTTACCGTGCTTCATTGCTTGCAGGTATAGAAAGTGTACCCGCCTACGTGCGCGAGGCTGACGACCAAACCACGCTGGAAATGGCGCTGATAGAAAACATACAGCGCGAAGACCTGAATGCTATGGAGGTGGCCAACTCGTACCGCCGACTTATAGACGAATGCAACTTGAACCAGGAAGAATTGGGCAACAGGGTGGGCAAGAAACGCTCAACCGTAACCAACTACCTGCGCTTGCTCAAACTACCTTCAGAATTGCAAATTGCGCTGCGTGCCAACCTTATTAAAATGGGGCATGCCCGTGCGTTGATTGTGGTTGATGATCCTGAAAGGCAAAAATCGCTGCTTGAAGATATTCTTGAGAACGACTACAGCGTGCGACAAGTAGAGCGCTTGGTGAAGGAAATTCTTGACGGGCCTGTGAAGGAAGAAAAATCAGCAGAACCGGCAACCAAAAATATTTCAGAAAAAAAGCCCGACTACAACACCCTGCTTTGGGAAGAGAAATTCAGCAAGGCATGCAACCGAAATGTGAAAATAAAGTTGAAGCCAAATGGCAAAGGCGAAATTTTATTGCCATTTACCAATGAAAGTGAACTTGAAAACTTTTTGCAGCAGCTTAGCTAAAACCCTATGGCTGTTTTCCTTGCTTTTGGTCAGTTTTGTGGCTTGTGCGCAAGACAATGCTGAAAAGAAAAAGGCTGAAAAAAAGGAAATAGACCCTGACGAGTTGTTGGCGCGAAAATCGGCCATCAGATCGGCGCTTTTGCCCGGCTGGGGCCAAGCCACCAACGGCAAGTGGCATAGTTTAAAAATACCCATCATCTACGCAGGATTGGGCACTTTGGGCTATATGGCGCACTACAACAACAGCAAATACAAGTGCTACAAAAGCGGCTATATTGCCCTTAGCAAAGGCGAGCCGTTCAGCGGTTGCGATGGTTTTACCACCATTGGTCCGCTCAAAACCGGTATGGACAGCTTCCACAAATCGCGCGATTTGTTCATCATTCTTACCGGCGGTTTCTACGCGCTCAATATTCTGGATGCTTATGTTTGGGCACACTTGGGCCAATTCGACAATTCCGATGACCTTACCATGCAATTACATCCATCCTTTATTAATATTGCCGGACAACAATACACCGGAATGTCGCTGACCTTCCGTTTTTAGCAAATGAAGATTGGATTGATAGGATACGGCAAAATGGGCAAAGAAATTGAAGCCATTGCCATTGAGCGCGGACACACCATTGGCGCTATCGTAAATAAAGACGACAAGCTTGACAAACTTAAAGGCGCGGTTGATGTAGCCATTGAGTTTACCCAGCCCGAGTCGGCTATGGAAAATATCAGGTGGTGTATAGCCAACCAAATTCCCGTAGTGGTGGGCACCACAGGTTGGTACCAACACTTTGATCAGATGGTTAAAGAGTGTGAAGCAAAGCAAGGCGCGGTATTTTATGCCACCAATTTCAGCGTTGGGGTCAACATTGTTTTTAAAATCAATGAATTGCTTGCCTCAATAATGGAAAACACCCCCGGATATAGCGCTCAGATTTCTGAAACGCACCACATCCACAAAAAAGACTCACCAAGTGGCACGGCTATTTCGCTGGCGCAAGGACTCCTGCAACACCACAAGCACTACCAAAAGTGGGAAGAAACGAATCCTGAAAATGCAGGGGCGGGCGTATTGCCCATAGTGGCTTACCGCGAAGACGAAGTGCCCGGAACCCACGAAGTAATTTATGATTCTGAAATAGATACCATTACCCTGCGACACGAAGCCAAATCGAGAAAAGGATTTGCCTTGGGCAGTGTGCTGGCAGCCGAGTTTTTGCCCGGCAAAAAGGGCGTTTACAATATGAAAGATTTACTCAATTTTAAATAAGACCATCTGTGCTATATTTCTTTGTAATCTGGTACGTACTCATAGGCTTGTCGTCGTACAAACTATTTGAAAAAGCCAACGAACCCGGCTGGAAAGGAGCCATTCCTTTTTACAACTTATACACTTGGCTCGAGCTTTCAGGCCGACCCAAATGGTGGTTGCTCTTGCTTTTGGTGCCCATACTCAACATTTTCATCTACTCGCAAATGATTATGGATATGTTGAAATCGTTTGACAAAACTGCCTTCCACGATTATGTATTGGGTTTGCTTTTCACACCGGTTTACTTTGCCTACATGTCGTTCGACGACAAGGTTGAGTGGAATGCCCCGGCAACTGAATTGCCCAAAATTCAAAAATCTACCCTGCGCGACTGGACCGACTCCATATTATTTGCCGTAGTGGCGGCTACACTCATCAGGTGGTTTTTGATTGAAGCTTTTACTATTCCCACACCTTCAATGGAAAACTCGCTGCTGGTAGGCGACTTTTTGTTTGTGAGCAAGGTCAATTACGGCCCAAGAATTCCTGAAACCCCGCTTTCATTTCCTTTTGCCCACAATACCATGCCACTTACCAAAGGCACCAAATCATACTTGGAGTGGATTAAATTACCCTATTATCGCATTGGTGGTTTCGAAGAAATAGAACGCGGCGATGTGGTGGTTTTCAATTATCCGGCCGATTTGAGCCGCCCGGTTGACAAAAAAGACAACTACATAAAACGCTGCATTGCCCTGCCCGGCGATGAGCTGCAAATAAAAAACGACGTGGTTTTTGTGAATGGCCAAGAACAACCATTCCCCGAAAATGTGCAGTTCAGGTACGAAATATTGGTTGATAGATACCGACTTTCAAAAGACGACCTGAACAGTTGCGATATAAGTTTGTACGACTACGACATGAATCCCATTGGGCAAAATGCAAGTGGACAGTTGCGCTACATCATGCACATGACGCCTGCCTCCGCGGAGAAACTGAAGCAAATTTCCATTGTGAAATCGGTGGAAATGGTGGAATCAAACGACCCGAATATGTTCATGAATTTCGGCGGATTCAACATGCATTGGACCATTCACAACTTTGGCAAAATTTGGATTCCGAAAAAAGGAGCCAAGGTAAAACTGAATGATACCACCTACCATTTGTACAAAGAGTGCATAGCAACCTACGAAAATGCAGGGGACCTGCGCTTGAAAAACGACGGGACCGTAGAACTGCGCAAAGAAGGCGGCGACTGGGAACCCATTGAAGAATATGAGTTTAAGATGGACTATTATTGGATGATGGGAGACAACCGCCACAATTCGCTCGACTCGCGTTTCTGGGGCTTTGTACCCGAAGACCATATAGTAGGAAAAGCCCTTTTCATCTGGTTCTCTTACGACAAATCGCAAGACGACTTTGGCAGCAAAATCCGCTGGAACCGCTTTTTTAAAGGAATTGAATAGCAAACGAGCTTTGCCCTATTGATGCGCCGCCCTGCCCAATCTTTCGTTAATGGCAGGGCCTAAGCCGGTGGCGGGTGCTTTCTCTATATAAATAGTTTCAATTTCGGGCTGATCAAGCTCGCGTAGTTTGCCAAACAATTGTGCCGCAGCCACGTGCGTATCATTGTTTTCGGTTAGGTAAAACCACCTGGAATTCTCGGGCATATTAGCAGGTTTATTAAAAAACAAAATCGCTTCATTTTTCCCGGCCCTTGGCAGCAATTCACCGTTTTCAAACAACACGATCCTTTTACTATTTGAATAGTGCTTTTTAAAGCTTCCTGGCACGTTTTGACCGTTTTCGCCACTTTTTACCAGCACTTCGCAATCCACGGTTTCGGCAATAGATTCAGTTGATAAACCACCCAAACGAAGAATTTCGATGGCCTTTCCGTTGTACCTCACTATGGTTGATTCAATTCCTACCGTACACGCTTCTCCATCGAGTATGTATGGAATGTCATCGCCCAGTTGTTGTAGGACGTGAAAAGGCGTAGTTGGACTCACATAGGTAAAAGGATTGGCGCTTGGTGCAGCTAATGGCACATCGAGAATATAGAGCAAATCGAGCGTGAGCGGATGCGCCGGCACTCTGAGACCCACCGTAGGCAAGCCGGCAGTAACCAAATCAGGTATTTTATCCTGTTTCTCAACAACTAGGGTAAGCGGACCCGGCCAAAACTTTTCAGCCAATTGCTGCAAGGGTTCGGGCCATTCCTTTGCCAACTCGGCAGCCGCCTGCAGATGGGCACAGTGCACTATGAGCGGATCAAATTTGGGGCGCTTTTTTACCTCAAAAATTCGAGCTACCGCTTCCTCGTTAAAAGCATTTGCGGCAAGGCCATAAACCGTTTCGGTGGGTATGGCCACCAACTCGCCATCCATAATAAGCCGGCGAGCCAAATCTAAATCCTTTCCTATTTTTAAGTGCATGCTGCAAAGTAAATACTAAGTCTTAGAAGGATATATTTCTATTTTTGCAGCCCATATTTTGAAACCATTCGTAAATGGATAAAAACCAGATAATTGGAATTTCATTGCTCGTTGTGCTAGTGATAGCATTTTCTATTTTTAATAGAACATCGGAGGATGAATTGATAAAAGAGCAAAAAAGACTTGATAGCCTTGAAGCGGTTGAAAACATGGCAAATAAGGACCTCGTGGGAGAAAATGCCACAACCTTATCGGCCCTGAACGACTCTGCCGCTGCCGTTGATTCCGCCGCCGCCCAAGTGGCCGCCCTCGAAGAGTTATACACACTCGAAAACGAAAAAATGGTGGTGAAAATATCAAACCACGGTGGCAAAGTGGCTTTTATTCAACTCAAAGACTACCAACGCGGCGACTCAACAGACTTGGTGCTTACCACGCCGGGCAACAACTATTTTTCATTTACCTACAACAACAACCACAATACCAATGAGTTGTGGTTCAACAAAGTGGAGGCAAATGAGCAAAGTGTGGTATTGACAGCCACTATCGACGGCGGAAAAGTTACCCATGAGTTCAACATCAGCGAAAATGATTTCATACTGGGTTTTGAATCAAACTGGCAAGGACCACAACCCGAGCAGTTGGTTTGGACCGAACGCATATTGCAACAGGAGCATTTGGCGCAAAACGAAAGGCTGAAAACCTCGGTTTATTTTAAAGAAAATGGCGAGGAGCCCGACTACGTTTCGGAACGCAAAAACGACGATGACGAAGAAGTGGGCGAAGAAACTGGTGTAGCCTGGATTTCCTTTAAACAGCAGTTTTTCAACCAAACCCTTATTCCTGAGGATGGATTTAAAAAAGGCTACCTCACACAGAAGTATGAACCGGATGCTAATTATATCAAAGAACTACACGCAAGCATGGATTTGCCGCAGGAAAGCCAGCACAAGTTCAGGTTCATTTTTGCACCAAACCACTATTCTACCTTATCAAAATACGACATACAGCTGGAGCGGGTGGTAAACCTTGGCTGGGGCATATTTGGCTGGGTAAACCGCTTTTTGGTTATTCCGGTGTTCAATTTGCTCAGTAAGGTTACTTCCAATTACGGTATTATCATATTGGTACTCACCATTTTATTCAAAGGTGTTCTTTTGTTTTTTACCTACAAAAGCTTCCTTTCCGGGGCCAAAATGCGCGTGCTGAAACCCGAACTTGATGCCATCAAGAAAAAATTTGACGGCGACATGCAGGCACAGCAATCAGAGCAAATGAAACTGTATCAAGCCACCGGCGTGAGTCCGTTTGGCGGCTGCCTGCCCATGTTGGTGCAAATGCCCATTCTGCTCGCCTTGTTCAACTTTTTCCCCAATTCGTTTGAGCTCCGCCAAAAGTCATTTTTGTGGGTTACCGACTTGTCTTCCTACGATTCGGTTTACGATTTCGGATTCAATATTCCATTTTACGGCGACCACATCAGTTTGTTTGCTTTGCTCATGACCATTTCCACTTTTGTTTATACCGTTATCAACCAAAGCTACCAACCACCACAACAAAAGGAACTCAAATACCTGCCATACATCATGCCAATTGTATTTCTTTCGTTTTTGAACAGCTATTCAGCCGCGTTGAGCTATTATTATTTTCTGGCCAACCTGATGTCAATTGGTCAAACCTTTTTGTTTAAAGCTTTTGTTGACGAAGACAAATTGCGTGCACAAATAGATGAACGCCGCAAAAACAAGGGCGCAAGCGCCGGTGGAGGCGGAGTGCAAGGCAAAATGCAGGATTGGCTTGAAAAACAGCAACGCAAGCAGCAAGCTTTGCAACAGCAACAACAAAAGTCAGGTAAGAAAAAGAAGTAACAACCTCCAAAAAACCGCAAGGTGCCCCGCCACCTGCATACTTTGATGCGACTAAGCGATTTAGAACAACATAAGGAATACAACCTGTTTAAAGATGTTGGGGCCATTGCTGACAATTCGGGACTCAAAGCCTATCTGGTAGGTGGTTTTGTGCGCGACTTGCTGCTGAAACGTCCTTGCAAGGATGCCGATATTTTGGTGGTGGGCGATGGTGTTCAATTTGCACAAAAAGTGCATGAACATATCAATAAAGGCAATTTCAGCTATTTTAAAAACTTTGGAACCGCCAATATCAGAATGGCCGACGGCTTTGAAATAGAGTTTGTTGGGGCAAGAAAAGAATCATACCAACGCGGTTCGCGCAAACCCATAGTAGAGAGCGGGTCGTTTGCCGACGACATAGCCCGACGCGACTTTACCATCAATACCTTGGCCATTGCCCTCAATGAAGCTAACTTTGGTGAGTTGATTGATACCTACAACGGCGTGGCCGACCTGCGAAAGGGCATAATAAGAACCCCACTTGATGCCGAAATAACCTACAGCGACGATCCACTGCGCATGATGCGGGCCGTGCGTTTTGCCAGCCAACTCAGGTTTCAAATCAGCGAACCTTCTTTTGAAGCCATTACCGCCCAAAAAGACCGCATTGCCATCATTTCGCAAGAGCGCATTTCTGACGAACTCAACAAAATAATGCTGAGCCCCAAGCCATCCGTAGGTTTTGATTTGCTCTTTACAAGCGGTTTGCTCCAATATATTTTGCCTGAACTCACGGCGCTTTATGGGGTAGAAGACAGGGAAGGAGTGAGCCACAAAGACAATTTTTACCATACACTAAAAGTGCTCGACAACCTGAGTAGCGTTTCGGGCGATTTATGGTTGCGCTGGGCCGCCCTGCTGCACGATGTGGGCAAGGCGCCGACCAAACGCTTCGACAAAAAAGCCGGATGGACCTTCCACGGACACGAAGTAGTGGGGGCACGTATGGTTAAGACCATCTTTACCCGTCTTAAGCTTCCGCTGGGCGAGCAAATGAAATATGTACAAAAACTGGTAAACCTGCATTTGCGACCCATTGCCCTGGTACAAGATGTAACCGATAGTGCCGTGCGAAGGCTGATAGTAGATGCCGGCGACGACATTGAAGACCTTTTTAAACTTTGCAAAGCCGACATCACAAGCAAAAACCCCAACAAGGTGCGTCGTGTAATAAAAGGCTTTGAAAGTGTGCAGCAAAAGGTAAAAATGGTGGAAGAGCGCGATAAACTGCGCAATTGGAAAAACCCCATTTCGGGTGATCATATCATGCAGTTTTTCGGAATTGAACCTTCGCGCGAAATAGGAGTTATTAAAGAACACATTAAAGAGGCTATTATGAATGGTGAAATAGAAAACGACTTTGATATGGCCTATGAATTGATGAAAAAAGTGGGAACCGATTTAGGATTAACTGCAAACAAAAAATTATGAATGACCAAAAAGCCATAAGGCTTAAAATCTACTTTGAGAAAGAGACAACTATAGAGCGGGTGGTGGATATAGACCTTGATACTACGCTTGAAGACCTACACCTTACCATATTGGCAGCTTTTGATTTTAATGCAGGCGAAATGGCTTCTTTTTGGTTGTGCAACACCAAGTGGGAGCGACAACAGGAAATACCCATGATTCGCATTGTAGAAGAAGGCAGCGAAATAGAAAGTGCCTGCATGTCTGACGTAAAAACCGTCGCGGCCATCAATCAGGAGCGTCCAAGCCTTATTTACGAATACGATATGCTGTTGATGTGGGTACTGCGCATTGAATTTGTAGAAATAACCGACAAAATAGCGAGCATGGCCTACCCGGTTTTGGTGCACGAAAACGGAAAAGTGCCAAATCCTGATGAAGCGAGAAGCAAGCTTTTGGAAGAAAACTCTACCGACCACATTGCCGAAGACCTCTTTAGAGAAGGCGGTGGTGACGACGACTATTTCTACGAAGATTTTGAAGGCGAATACGACGACTATTAGTTGCTGAAAGGTGACAAAACCCCTTCTTATAGTTATATCAGGACCAACTGCGGTGGGCAAAACCAACTTTGCCATATCGCTGGCCCAAAAGCTCAAAACCGAAATTTTTTCAGCTGATTCGAGGCAGTTTTACCGCGAGCTGCATATTGGCGTGGCCAAACCCGCAACCGATGAACTCGCGCAGGTAAAACACCATTTTATCGGGCACATTTCCATACACGATCACTACTCGGCGGGGCAATACGAGAAAGATTGCAGCAAAGCACTCAACCAACATTTTCGTGCCAACAAAACGGCCATACTGGTAGGTGGCTCAGGTTTGTTTGTAAAAGCTGTATTGCAGGGGCTCGACCATTTTCCACCGGTTGATGCTGAACTGAGGCAGCAACTGAACAAGCGGCTCGAAACGGAAGGCTTGGCTGCCTTATTTGCCCAACTAGAGCTGCTTGATCCTGAAACGGCACGCAGCATTGATGCCGAAAATCCAAGGCGCGTTTTCAGGGCATTGGAAGTTTGTTTGCAAACAGGAAGACCCTATTCAAGTTTTATTGGCCGCAAAGACGAAACACGCGGTTTTGGTACGTATCACATACAACTTGCCCTGCCCAGGCCTTTGCTTTATGAGCGAATAAACCAAAGAGTGGAGCAAATGATGCAGGCCGGACAACTTGATGAAGCGCGAAGTTTGTTTGAGCACAGACAACTAAACGCCCTTCAAACCGTGGGTTACAGCGAGCTTTTCGATTTTTTTGAAGGAAAACACGACCTTAATACCGCCATTGATTTAATAAAACAACACACAAGAAACTACGCCAAACGACAGGAAACCTGGCTGCGAAAACAGCCCTTTGACCTGCAACTTGCGCCCCCGGTGGAAGAAAACCGTTTGGATGCCTTGGCAAATGAGCTTTTGAAACGTGTAGCTGCCTTGTGATTGTGTAGTTTTGAACAAGAAATGGAACAAGAAGTACAAATAAAATTATTGTTTTTTGGCTTTGCAGCCGATGCCGTGGGGCAAAGAAGCATAGACCTGCATTTTGATGGCACACAACTTGGCGACCTGAGAAAACTCCTTTTAGAAAACTATCCTGAATTGAAACGGCTTGCCGATATAGCTTTTGCGGTAAATGAACAGTACCAAAGCGATGGCTACGAACTGAAACAAGCCGATGTGGTGGCAATAATTCCCCCGGTAAGTGGCGGTTGATATGGAAAAACTTATTGAACTCAGCCATGAGGCAATAGTCGTAAACGAAGTCATTGACTTTTGCCGCGATCCGCAATGTGGTTCTGTGAATGTATTTGCGGGCACGGTGAGAAACCAGGCAAAAGGCAAGGAAGTGACCCATCTTTTTTTTGAAGCCTACGAAACAATGGCATTGCAAGAATTGCATAAGATAGCCGATAAAGCTGCCGAAAAGTGGCCCATACACAAAATAGCCATTGTGCACCGGTTGGGCAATGTGCAAGTTGGTCAAGACGCGGTACTTATTGTGGTGGCCACGCCCCACCGAAAAGAAGGTTTTGAGAGCTGCGCCTTTGTTATTGACAGCCTTAAGAAATCAGTGCCTATTTGGAAGAAGGAGTTTTGGGTTGATGGCAGTCACTGGGTTTCTGCAACCCCCTAGTGGCTGCTATAAAAGCGCAATAATTTCGTTATACTCGGTTTGGATTTGGTCATTTACACAAGTAAGCTCCCGGCATCCAAACCTTCGCAAGCCTCATTCTTGCACTTTTCTATTCAGCCACTGCCAACGCATGCAGCAAAATAATTCCTGTTTTGGGAGCGCACTAATTTCGTTATACTCGGTTTGGATTTGGTATTTGCCCCATTCACTCAGAGGTGATTTTTTAGCCGGAATGAACGAATGTAATTTTCATTCGTAATTCAGCTTTTGGATTTAAAGGGCTTTTAAATCCGTTTGAAATCGCTTTTACCGCCGGTTTTTTCCATCAGGCGGGTTTGGCTTATTTCTATGTGGTGCGACATGGCTTTGCACATATCATAAATGCACAGGGCAGCCACACTCGCACCGGTTAAGGCTTCCATTTCCACTCCCGTTTTGCCTTCGCATTTCACGTTGCATTCCACCAAAACCGCTTCCTCATTCAGGGTTTTTATCTTCACTTTTATGCTGTTAAGCAGCAAGGGATGACAAAAAGGAATCAACTCGCTTGTTTTTTTGACCGCTTGGGTACCGCTTATAATGGCGGTTTGAAAAACCGGGCCTTTTGGTCCTACAAGTTCATTGTTTTCAATAAGTTGCATTATTTCGCCGCCCAAATGCACGGTAGCCTCTGCGGTAGCTTCGCGCAGGCTTGGGCTTTTGTGCGATATATCAACCATTTGTGGTTGGTTCTCTTCGTTTATATGTGTCAGCTTGCTCATCCGCCTATGGTTGCCATTGATTCTCTAACGTCTTGTTTTCCTGCTGCTTTTTCCGCCTCAAAGCCATCTTTCAGCTTCAGCGAAACTGCTTTTTGTATGGCATCAATTATCTGTTCATTGCTGCTGCCATTGCGCAACATTTCGCGAAAATCAAGCTTTCCTTTATCGTACAAACAGGTTTTCAGCTTGCCTTCAGCGGTAAGCCTTATGCGGTTGCAACCACTGCATATATTGCGAGTATAGGCTGGTATTATTCCCAGTTTGCCTTTAAAACCCGGTACAAAATAATGGTGCGTGGTGCTGCTTTTTTCGTTTTCAAGAGCCACCACATCAGGAAATAAAGTGTAGAATGTATCGCGAATCTGCCTTTCGTTCCACACTACTTTTTGAGGAGTAGAACCCATGCTTCCGCCATTGAAAGGCATTTCTTCAATAAAACGCACATCTATTTTTCGCTTTTCGGCCAAGCGGCAAAGCTTTTCTATTTCATGGGTGTTTTTGCCATCCATTACCACCGTATTTATTTTGGTGTTGAAACCCATATTGTGCAGGGCATCAAGGCATTGCATTGCTTTGGGCAATTCGTCGCGACGGGTAATGCGGGCAAAATTCTGTGGGTCAACCGAGTCGAGGCTCAGGTTGATATCCTTAACACCAAACTGCTTGAGCTGTGGCAAATATGCTTCTGTAAGTACACCATTGGTGGTTATGGCCACTTTATCTATGCCTTTTACGGCCACCAATTTTTCTATAAAATGGATGAGATCTTTTCTTACAAATGGTTCGCCGCCGGTAATTCTTATTTTGTTAACGCCCAATCCGGCAAAAATTTCGGCCATGCGCAGCATTTCTTCGTAACTGAGAATGTGGCTGCGCGATAAAAAATTCAGGCCCTTTTCGGGCATGCAATAGAGGCAGCGCAAATTGCACCTGTCGGTCACAGAAAGGCGCAAATAGCTGATAGAACGGTTAAATTTATCCTTCAACATAATGTTAAACCTGCGCAACTTAGTATTTTCAAATGAGGCAAAATAATTAAAAGCGAATAAAATATGTACATTTGGAGCCAATGCTTGATTGATAAGTATTATAAACTTAGTTTAGGAATGAAGCACGTATTACTTACAGTATTGCTCTCAATTGGAATGATACCGGTTTTTGGGCAAACTGATTCAGAAACCCTGCGTAAGGCCATTGGCTATTACCAGCAATTGAAGTTTGAAAAGTCTATTGAACTTTTTGACCAATTGGTGGCAGAAAGTCCCGACGATTACTATCTGCTGGGCAGGAGAGGCTTTGTAATTGCTGAATTTATTAAGGCTATTGATGAAAACAAGGTAGAGGCCATTTCTGAAGATATGTACCTTTCCTTGGTGAAAAAAGGCATTGAAGATTTGAAAAAAAGTCTGGAAAAACTACCCGGCAATGCCGACAACAAACAAAGTTTGACTTACCTTCAATCAAAGGGCTAGCGCTAAAACCTGTAGGATTTTTCCACCAAACTTCTCCATTTTTCGTTCAATTTACTGTTTTCAATCAGGACAAATTATGCCCTGAATCGTTTGTCCACCGGCTTTGATAAATGCTATAGGAATTGTTTTCGATGCACGAATATTTGTACCATTGTTGGCAAAAAAGTAACCGTCAATGTCCTCGCACCATATTGTTAAAGACTTTCAGGAACCTGCCCTGCTAATAGCCGATGGCGAAATGTGCAGCCTTGCTTTGTTGGAATCGCTGCTTGAGTGGAGCCCTATGGTGCTTGCGCTCGACAATGCTTTTATGAAAGTGGCTTCTTTGGGAGTAAAAGTAGATTATTGGCTGGGCGATTTTGACGATGTGAACCCAAATGAAGAACTTGAAAAATGGCAGCAAAGCCATGTGCAAGTGGTGCACACGCCCGACCAAAACGCCACCGATTTTGAAAAGGGAGTTGATTTTTTAATGCAAAAAGGCGTGCGCGAAGTGAATGTGCTGTGGGCTACCGGCAAGCGGTTTGACCATTCGCTGGGCAATATGAGTTTTTTGACCAAATACCACGGCAAAATTAAATTGGTGTTCTACAATGACTATTCGCGGATGTATATGCTCAACCATTCGTTTTCGAAATGGTATAAAAAAGGACAAATCATTTCGCTGATGCCCCTGCCGTTTGCCAAGGCCGTAAGTACTACAGGATTGAAGTATCTGCTTGATAAAGAAGATCTTGAGTGGGGCATTAGAATTGGTACAAGTAATGAAGTACCGCATGATGGCGAAGTATCGGTAAACTATACTGATGGCCATTTACTTATGATTGAAGCGGTGGAGTAAGGCCTACATTTTCAGAGCCCGCGTCATTTCTCTTTTACCTGCAGCACCCCTTATTTCATCAAGCCAAAATCCGGCTTTGGTCATGGCCCGCCGGGGTTGGCCTGCCGCCGAATAGGTTACCAAAACGGCGGGATTCAGCATGGTATCATACAGGTTTTTAAAAATGGCATCGGTCCACAATTCGGGCTGCACGCTGGGCGCAAAAGCATCGAAATACACGAGGTTGTAACTTTTTTTATAAGCATGCTGCACCAAGTCGCCATGCGTTTTTTCAAAGCTGAAAAATTCATGCAGGGCAATTGGCGTATTCCAATCGCTGCGGTGCATTTGGCTGAAAGCATCGTAGCTGTTGGCATCAATTAGCTTGCTGTAGTTGAGCGATTGCCACAGCTCGTTTTCGAGCGGGAACGCTTCAATGCCGGTATAGGCAACGTGCACTTTGTCTTTCACAGCCCACAAATAGCTGAGCAAGGCATTGAGCCCGGTGCCAAATCCCACCTCAAACAATTCAATTTTGGGCGGACGAAAAGTATCGAACAAAAAAGACAAACCGCTTTTGATAAACGTGTGCTCGCTTTCTTGCAGCGATCCATTCTGCGAATGAAAACTTTCGCGCAGCTCCTCTACCATTATAGAGTGGCTGCCATCTTTGGTGGTAAACAGGCTTCGTTTCACAATTTGCAAAATTCGGTAATTGTTTTTTCATGGGATTTCAGCACTTTTGACCAATTAAGTAACTGTTATGAAGTATATATCTGTATCAATGTGTGCACTGGCCATAGGAATGGTCTCATGCGGAGAACAAAAAACCAAAGAAGAAACCCCCATAATTGAAGAAGAAGTGGTAGAAATTGAAAAAGTACAAAGGCCGGCGGAGGATTACCTGGCCGAGGATTTTGCCGATATCAGGGTACACCGATATTTTGTAAATGGCTGGGACGAGCTGACGCTGGAGCAAAAAAAGTTGCTCTACTACCTGCACGAAGCCGCAATGGCCGGTCGCGATATTGTGTGGGACCAAAACTACAAGCACAACCTGCGCGTGCGCAAAACGCTTGAAAACATCCTTAATTTTTATGAAGGCGACAAAACCACCGAAGAGTGGAACAATTTTGTGACTTATAGCAAACGCGTTTTTGTAGCCAATGGCATCCACCACCATTATTCCATGACCAAGTTTAAACCCACTTTTAGCTATGCCTACTTTACCCAACTGGTAAACGACACCGAAGCTGACTGGCCTTTGCTTGACGGCGAAAGCAAAGAAGACCTGCTGAAGCTTTTGGAATGGGTAATTTTTGATCCTACCAAAGACGCCAAGCGCGTAAACAAAAGCAAAGGAGTGGATATGATTGCTGCTTCGGCCTGCAATTTTTACGAAGGACTTACGCAAAAAGAAGTTGAAGACTATTACAAAAAACGCATAGACCCCAACGATACCACACCGGTGGAA
Organism: bacterium; assembly: GCA_016124515.1. Taxonomy (GTDB): domain Bacteria; phylum Bacteroidota; class Bacteroidia; order CAILMK01; family JACPUW01; genus JACPUW01. The sequence goes on along the minus strand of WGNN01000088.1, from coordinate 36,830 downwards.
TACGGACACAACTCTAAACTGGTGAAGGTGAATGGAAAAATTGAAGAAAAAGTGTGGAAAGTAGGCGGCATGTATTCTACCGCTATAGAAAAAGTGGTTCATTGGCTTGACAAAGCCGCTACCGTGGCCGAAAATGAGACACAACAAAAAACGCTTGAACTGCTGAGCAAATTTTACCGCACCGGCAGCCTTGAAGATTGGGATACCTACAACATTACCTGGGTAACCGATACTTCATCGGTGGTGGATGTAATAAATGGATTTATTGAAGTATATGGCGACCCGCTCGGCTACCGCGCCACTTTTGAGTCGGTGGTTTCAATAAAAGATTTTGACGCATCGCGCAGAATGCAAACCGTGAGCAAAAACGCACAATGGTTTGAAGACAACTCAAGCATTTTGCCTGAACACAAAAAGAAACAAGTAAAAGGCGTAAGCTACAAAGTAATTGAAGCCGTAGTAGAAGGGGGAGATTGCCATCCAACCACTCCAATCGGTATCAACCTGCCAAACTCAAACTGGATAAGAAAAGAACACGGTTCAAAATCGGTGAGCTTGGGCAATATTACTTTGGCTTATGACAAAGCCGCCGGAAGTGGATTTTTGACCGAATTTGCACACGACGAAGAAGAAATAGCACGCGCCAAGGAATACGGGGAGCTTTCAGGTAAGTTGCACACCGCGCTGCACGAAGTAATTGGACATGCAAGCGGCCAAATAAATCCTGGCATAGGCACTCCAAAGGAAACCTTGAAAAACTATGCATCAACACTAGAAGAAGGCCGTGCCGACTTGGTGGCGCTTTATTACCTGCTCGATCCTAAGCTCATTGAATTGGGTTTGATGCCTTCGCTTGAAGTAGGAAAAGCGGAGTACGACTCGTACATAAGAAATGGTTTGATGACACAATTGCGAAGAATAGAAGAAGGAGAGGAGATTGAAGAAGACCACATGCGCAACCGCCAAATGGTGGCCGCCTGGGCTTTTGAAAAAGGCGCTCCCGAAGGCGTAATTGTAAAAGTGCAGAAAGATGGCAAAACCTATTTTGACATTACCGACTACGAAAAATTGCGCGTGATTTTCGGCGATTTGCTTCGCGAAGTACAACGAATCAAATCGGAAGGTGACTACGAAGCCGGTCGCGATTTGGTAGAGAACTACGGTGTGAAAGTAGATACGGAGCTGCACAAAGAAGTGCTGGCAAGATCAGCGGCGCTCAATATTCCGGCTTATGGTGCTTTTATCAATCCAAAACTCATAGCCGAAACCAACGATGAAGGAGAAATTGTGAATGTGCATATTGAATACCCAACTGATTTCCTTACAGAAATGTTGGAATACGGAAAAATGTACGCCAATTTGCCTATCAAGAATTAGATTAGAACCGCATTGTTTTTATAAAAAAGGGACCAATTTTGGTCCCTTTTTTTGTGTTTTGTTAGGTATGAATGGTTTGCAGAGAATTAATTTTATAAATTCCCCTTTTTTTATTTCTTAAAGTTATACAGCCTCACAATGAATTTGCTGCCTTTGTTTACCTCGCTTTCTACTTCAATGCTACCGCCAAGGGCTTCGGCTTGTGTTTTTACAAGGTAAAGCCCAATACCGTGTCCTTCAATATTGAGGTGGAAGCGTTGTTTGAACCGGAAGAGTTTTTTGCCGTATTTCTGAAGGTCTATGCCGGTGCCATTGTCTTGCACCACCAATTCTATGTATTTACCTCCCGATTTTTGGGTGTAGATCTGAATTTCAGGCACAGTACCTTGGCGGGCGTATTTAATGGCATTGGTTAGCAGATTGGTTATGATACTTTGCAAATAGCCTTTTACTGTAGTAATTTTTGGAGCCTCGCTGAAATTGAAATTAATAACTGCCTGACTCTGCGAAATCATAACTGCGTGGCCTTCCATTATTTCATACATCAAATCGTTGAAATTGATAACCTGTCGGTTTTGTTGGTATTCTTTTTTTACCGAAATAATGTCGTTCAGGTCTCTTATTACGCGGTCAAGTTTTCCAGCGGCAGTTTCTATGCGTTTTATTATACTCAGGTTTAGCTCTGAGCCTATTTTGTCGTCTTCTATTATGGAAATAAGTCCTTTGATACCGGCTACTGGCGAGCGCAGGTTGTGCGATGTGATGTACGAAAACTGCTCCAAATCCTGGTTTTGCCTTGTCAGTTGGTCAATCAGGTTGATGCGTTCTTCGTCTTTTTTGTGTTTCTCCGTTACATCAAAGGCAATGCTTATCATGGCCTCTTCGCCGTTGTAGTTTATTTTGTTTGAGGTAATGTCTATATATTTTATCTCGCCCGATTTGGTCACCAACTTTCTTTCGTTGCGCGAGTTGGCCGCCCGGTTGCTCATTATTTTGTCGAGATTGGCCGATGCCGAAGGTTGTTCGTCATAGTGCAGCAAATCTATAATATTGCGTGTGAGTATTTCGTCGTGGTCAAAACCTGTTAGTCGGCAGGTTTCCGGATTGGCATACACAAAGCGCGTGTTCATGGTAATAAAAATGGCGGCATGCGCACTTTCGGTAAGGGTTCTGAACTTTTCTTCGCTTTGTATCAAGGCGCCAAACGATGTTTTCCGCTCCAGCGCGCTTGAGATAATTTGTGCACTCAGGTTGATGAGGTCCTGAATTTCTATGGTCCATTTTCTGGGCTCATGCACCGAGTCGAAACCAATGTAGCCGTTTATCTTTTTATCTACCACCAGCGGCACCGCAATGAGCGATTTTATGTTTTGGCGTTTGAAATTTTCGCGCTCAAATGCTGCAGATTCAGGCATATCGTCCACATGGTCAATTACTATGGTCTTTTTGCGCAGCACTTGTTTGTACCACCAATTGGCTTGGTCAACCACTATATTTTGCAATTTGTCTTTGAACGAAGGTGTGCCCTCGCTGCACCACTCATGCGTATTGCTCAGCGTACTGTTTTGGTTGTTGTATTTGAAAAGATATACGCGATCAACCTGCACAAATTTGCCTATGGTAGCTATGCCTTCGTTCAGTACCGGATCAAGTTCTTCGCCCGAAAGGTTGATGAGTTTATTAGAAAATTGAATCAAAATGTTTTCAAAACCCACTCTGAACTTTAGATCTTTTTCGGCGCGCATTTCCTTGGTAAGGTCTATTCCGGAGCCCACAATTCTCTTCAGCTCGGCATTTTCATAAATGGGGTACAAACCATAAAACATATACTGCACTTCGCCGTGGTTGTTTACTTCTTCAACCCAGGTAAAAGGACTTTTGGTTTCTATGGTGTGTTTAATATAGTTCATACGGTTTTGCGCCAATACCTGCGGTTTGCCGGCTATTTTGCAATAGTCCAACTCGCTTTTCCCTATTATTTGCGCTCTGATGGCATCGTCAGGAACCGCCTTTTTATTGACATATTGAAAACTCAGGTCATTATTATAAATCACAATTTCTATGGGAAAAGAATTGAGTATTTCAGCAGTTAAATACTCATGCTCGCTAATGATGCGCTCAAAACCTTTGTATTCGGTAATGTCTTGTACGGTGCCCTGCAAAATGGATTTGTTGTGGGTAAGGCGGCAAACTGATTTCAAAAATTTGACCTTGCCTTTTACCAATAAGCGAAACTCCATGTTTTTCAATTTGCCATGTTCTATGGCATCGGTCAGCTTGTATGCTACCCTTTCGCGGTCGCCGGGGTGCACATTCGCCAAAAAGTCGTTGAAGGCAAGCGGTTCATTATTGCTTTTGTCAAAAATGCGGTAGAGCTGTGCCGACCACCAAATGGTGCGGCTGTTTCGGTTGATGGTAAAGGTGCCCGTTTTGGTTATTTCCTGCGAGTCGGTGAGCAGCGATTCGCTTATGCGCAGATTTTCGAGCATTTGCTTTTGGCTGCTAACATCAATGCCGGTGCCAATTATGGCGGTTTTGCCGTTGTGCAAGGTTAGGCCCAAAGTCAAGTCGGCGTAGATGATACTTTGGTTCTTTCTTACCATGCGTGCTTCAAATCGCACATGGTTTTTGTCGGTTTCAAACAAGTCGTACACCGCCCGTACCACCAAGTCGCGGTCATCAGGGTGAATGAAATGCATGTATTCAAAAGGGGGCTTCAGGTTAAGCTCCATTATTTTCATACACGCCTCGTTGTAGTACACCAACTTGTAGTCTTGCAAAATGAAAATGGCCGTGGGGGCGCTTTCTATATACTTCTGAAATTGCAGCCTGTGCAGCTCAAATTCTCTCGATTCTTTTTCGCGTTTGTCAATATCGGCAATGGTGCCTATGATACGCTGAACCTGACCCTTGCTGTCAAATTCGCCTTTGCCGTTTGACTCTATCCACAAATAGTCGCCTCGGTGGGTAAGCATGCGCACCTTTACACTAAAAATATCCTGGTTGAGCAGAAACCGCTCTTTTTCGGCGTTCAGGGTAGGCAAATCATCAGGATGGATGAGTTTTTCAAAGAGCTCGCGCGTGGGTTCAAAACTGTAAGGTTCGTAGCCCAAAATTTCATAAACCCGTGCCGACCACCACTCGGTGGCTTTGCCCAGGTTGTAGCTCCAGTCCCACACGCCGGCGTTCAAAGCTTCAAGACTCGATTTGAGGCGCTCCGAACTTAAGCCATGTTCAGGAATATAGGCCACCATGGGTTCAGCCGCCAAATGGCTTGTTGTAGTGGCTGCTTGGTTTTTCGCCTGTCTAACCAGCTGGGCATGTTGAACCAAGGTTTGTAGGGTAGCCGCATCTTGCAAATGGGTATTCAGGTAGCCATCAATACGTTGCAGGTAGTTTGGTGCTATGGCTTTTGCGGCATGGTCCTCCACCAAAATACAGGTGCATTGTGGGTTAAGTCCAATAAGAAAAGCGTCAGCTGAAGCTTCATTTGCGTATATAAAAACCACACCGGAAGAAACACTACGCGGTTGGCCGGCAATAACCAAGCTTGGAAATATTTTTTTAAGCTGATCTAAGAAATTGCCCGGAAATGACAACTCTTTGTCGGTAAAAAGTATTGCGGGGTTATCCAAATGAAGGCTGTTGTAACATTGTCAATGAGTGGTAAAATTACAATGCAACAAAAAAATGGGGTTTTGAGTTTTTCAATATTCGCTTAATTGGACTAATCTAACTTCAATACCGCCAAAAAAGCAGTTTGTGGGATTTCAACATTACCTACTTGCTTCATGCGCTTCTTTCCTTTCTTTTGTTTTTCGAGCAATTTGCGTTTTCGGCTAATGTCGCCACCGTAGCACTTGGCGGTCACGTCTTTGCGCAGGGCTTTTAGGGTTTCGCGTGCTACTACTTTGGCTCCAATAGAAGCTTGTATGGCAATTTCAAATTGCTGGCGGGGCAACAATTCCTTCAGTTTCACACATATTTTCTTGCCCCAATCGTAGGCTTTGTCGCGGTGGATAATTGCTGAAAGTGCGTCCACCGGTTCGCCATTGAGCCTGATGTCTAATTTTACCAAATGAGAGGCGCGGTGTTCAATAGGGCTGTAGTCAAGCGAGGCGTAACCTTTTGATACTGATTTGAGTTTATCAAAAAAGTCGAACACAATTTCGGCCATAGGCAGTTCAAAGAAAAGCTCTACGCGTGTTGGGGTCAAATACACCTGATTTTTGAGCATGCCTCTTTTGTCCATACAAAGACTCATTATGGGGCCTATGTAGTCGCTTTTGGTAATGATTTGTGCTTTTATAAACGGCTCTTCCACCATTTGCATCATGCCGGGGTCGGGCAGGTCGCTCGGGTTAGTTACCTGTATTTTATCGCCGTTGGTTTTAGTTACTATAAAAGGCACATTGGGCACGGTGGTTATCACATTCATATCAAACTCGCGCTCAAGGCGTTCTTGTATGATTTCCATGTGCAACAAGCCCAAAAATCCGCACCTGAAACCAAAGCCGAGTGCCGCTGAGGTTTCGGGTTCAAATACCAGTGAAGCATCGTTTAGTTTCAGTTTTTCCATGCTCGCCCTTAACTCTTCGAAGTCTTCGGTTTCTACCGGGTAAATTCCCGCAAATACCATGGGTTTCACGTCTTCAAAACCCTTGATAGCTTCCTTACAAGGATTTTCAACACGGGTAATGGTATCGCCCACTTTTACTTCGCTTGCGGCTTTAATACCCGAAATAATGTAGCCCACATTGCCCGCCGATATTTCATCAACCGGTTGGTTTTTAAGTTTCAGAATGCCAATTTCATCCGCTTCGTATTCTTTGCCTGTGTTTACAAAACGCACTTTGTCGCCTTTGCGCAAGGTGCCGTTTTTTACCCTGAAATAGGCAATAATTCCGCGGAACGAGTTGAACTCAGAGTCGAAAATCATGGCTTGCAGAGGCGCTTCGGGATTGCCTTTGGGCGGATCTATTTTGTCAACTATGGCGGTTAAAATATTGGGCACACCAATTCCGGTTTTTCCACTTGCCAAAATGATGTCTTCGTAATCGCAGCCAATGAGGTCAACAATCTGATCGCTTACTTCTTCAATCATGGCACTTGCAAGGTCAACCTTGTTGAGCACCGGAATGATGGTGAGGTCGTGCTCCAGTGCCAGAAAAAGGTTTGAAATGGTTTGTGCTTCAATGCCTTGTGTAGAATCAACAATGAGCAGAGCACCTTCGCAGGCGGCAATAGCCCTTGATACTTCGTATGAAAAATCGACGTGGCCAGGAGTGTCAATCAGGTTGAGAACGTAGGTGTTGCCATCGCTGTGCACATAGTTCATTTGTATGGCATGGCTTTTTATGGTAATGCCGCGTTCGCGTTCCAAATCCATATTATCAAGGATTTGGTCCATCATTTCGCGGTTGGTAATGGTTTGTGTTTCTTCCAACAAGCGGTCGGCAAGCGTTGATTTCCCATGATCGATATGGGCAATAATGCAAAAATTACGAAGGTTTTTCATCAATTAGCAAAGTGCTTAAAGTGCTGCGAAATTACAGTATGAATGGTGATATTTTGCCTACGGCGATGTTTGGGCTTTGCCTGTTATTTTGCTTCGCGTTATTTTGCCTTCGGCGATGTTTGGGCTTCGCCCGTTGTTTTGCTCCGCATTTTTTTCGAACGGTGCTGAGGGTGCAAGGGGTGTTGAGTTTAAAGTTTAAGGGGCAAAGTTCAAAGGTGTAGCAGTTGTCCGTAGTACGCCGTGTCTCGACTTTGGCGAGATGGTCTGTCGTGTGTGGTAATATGTAATGTGATTGGTGTTAAGGATGTTCCGTAAATCATGCGATAAGGAATTTTTTACTATGTTAGCCGGGTTTTAAAAATTTGGCAAGCTAAGTGGCGTTTTGGGAGTCACCTGGCGAAGCTTTGTTGAATAATTCAAATTCCATTAACAGGATAAATAGCAAATGGAAATGCGGTTGCTGTTGGCCAAATAGTTTGATGGCTTGCGCTTTTAATAAGTTTATAATAGCATGATGGCACAATGTGGCATGGGTTTATGAATTATGCAAGTACTTTCAGGTCACAAACATTCCACTGTAATAAAGAAATACCCATGTTTCCAATCCAAAATTGCAGTGGATAAAATGCCGTAGTGATGAATTGGGAAAATGGTCTTAAAGCTAAATAAATCAGTTAAAAAATTATGATTAAAAGCAAAGTAATTCAAATGCACAATGTTGGAATTGTTGTACAATCTCTCGATGATGCAATTGCATTTTTTACCGAATTAGGATTAACACTTGAAGGACGGGGCATGGTTGAAGGGGAATGGTCAGGACGCGTTACCGGACTTGAATCGCAACAGGTAGAAATTGCAATGATGGTTACGCCCGATGGACATAATCGACTAGAGCTGTCGCGGTTTCTTACTCCTGATACGGTGTCGGACCACAGAACTGCCCCGGTTAACTCCTTGGGCTACTTGAGGGTAATGTTTGAAGTTGACAACATTGACGAGTTGGTGTCGAGGCTCAAATCAAAAGGCGCTGAACTTGTTGGTGAGATTGTTAATTATGAAAATATTTATCGCCTTTGTTATATCCGAGGCGTTGAAGGTTTGCTGATTGGAATTTCGGAGGACATCCGTAATAAAACCAATCCGGAGTAGTACAACTACGAAACATTACCGAAATCCCTTATCTCTTGTTTGCAAACCAAATGCAGAAATTTTTATGGTAAATAATGAAAATATTCATATTTCAGACAATCGCAGAATTTTTGAGATAGTTGCTGTTCTCATAACAGGCTTAGGTAAATTCGTTTTTATGGATTACCTGGATGTCAAGTTTGTGTTTATTGCAGTAACCATAATTTTCTGGGGTGTTTACATTGGGTTAAGAGGAAAATCTGTCAAATACATGATGAAATATTGGGGTTTTCGAACGGATAATTTAAAAGAAGCCATACGGATGGTACTTCCATTTGGAATTTTATCAGTTACAATATTCGTAATAATTGGCCTGATTCAAGGGACAATCAATCCGACTTGGCATATTTTTCCAATTCTTCTAATTTATCCCATTTGGGGAGTAATTCAGCAATTCCTTATTATAGGTTTGGTGGCCGGAAATTTACAGGATCTTCGCATGGTCAAGCTAAGCCGTGTTGCAATCATCACGTTGACAGCAATTGTTTTCGGAGTTCTCCACTATCCCAATGAATGGCTGGTGATTGGAACATTTCTACTCGCGCTGTTTTATGGATATGTTTACCTTAAAGTGAGAAATATCTGGATTCTGGGACTTTTCCATGGCTGGCTTGGCGGTTTGTTTTATTATACTGTTGTCAACCGCGATCCATTTTTGGAGGTCTTCGTTAATCTTTAATTGGAAATAAATATAACCAACAATTTAATAAAGAAGCCACAAAATAAATCCTTATGCCATTTGTAGCTGTGTTTTTAATAGCTCTCAACTGTGTAGTAGCAATTATTCACAATGGTTTTGGTTATTGAGACAGTTTTGGGTTTCGGTAGGGTAGGAGAGAGAATACTTGAAAATCCTAGAAAATCATGGGCCTGAATGATTATGTTAAACAAATGAACCCCTTTTTATTATACTTATCAATGAAACTAAAAATGTAACAAAATTGAAATGGATAAAAGAATAAAAAGATTTGTATTCAGCGCTGTCACTCTTGTAATAGTTGGGCCTCTGGTAATTCTTGCGAGAAGTGAAAGATTCCGAATTGATAAAAATCCGGTTTATGAAATAATTCTTTTTTCATTTTTAGTTGGATATATCGGGTATGAACAGCTTTATCGGCGTCCAAAAATTGATAAAACCAAGAAAAACTCTCGCAATAAACGACTTGAAGAAATGCTTTCGCAAATTGAGATTTATACACCAAAACCGGATATAAATAAGGTGCCTGAAGAATTTCACTCATTGCTACCCCTTGTTAAACATTGGGGAGTGTCTAACAAAATGTTGAGAGACCACTTTTATGAAAAAGCAAGTAAATCAGAGCTTCAGGAATTAAAGAAAATTGAACCTTTTATTACGTATATTACACGTTGGATTGAAAGTTTCGAACATAAAAATGAAGAACATAAAGCATTTGAGCAAACCTTATTGGCATATAATGAACTTGGACTTTGGGCATGGAATGAATAATTTTTGCACAATCTTGAATCATCTCAGTTCTGGCGGTCAAATGCATCCATTATTCAGTGAAAGCGAAATTTCAGATCATTTGACAAGGCCTTGTATATTATCAAAACATGTGATTGCTATAAGTTATGAAAAGATTATCTCGTATTAAACTTTATAGAAATTCTCACCCATTTAGGTTATTGGCATTACTGATTTGGATTGGTGGACCGCTGTTCTTAATAACTCATGATTTTATCGAATCCTTTTTGCATAATTTCTTAAAAGACCTTGCGGCCACTGCCTGTTTTTTAATTGTACTGATACTAGATATTTGCTTATTAATATATATATTAAATGATGTTTTTAGTTATTTGATCATTAATATTAATCAGAAATCTATTGTAGTTCGAACTGTACTCATAATTCCCTACAAGCAGAAACGTTTTAATAGAGAAGCGGCCATTTTTTTTAAGGTTATTCATATTGAACCGAGAAATTCGGCTTATTACCTTGCTCAGGCATTGGAGATACGTGCAGGAAATAGACTGGTTTTGAAAAAAGAAAATTCAGAACATCAATTGGTTAAGGATATCGATGTTCGCCGGTCAAAGGAAAACATATTATTGTTGAATCGGGTTCTAAAGGTTAAAGTAGAAGTATAAGGCCAAAAATTCTACAAGTTATTATCTAAAGCTCAGTGTTTTAAATTTAACATGCAACTCAAGCACATGAAAAAATTGCGATTTTGACATTGGTATTAAGCAAGTATAAAAAGCTAAAACTGAACCGAAAAAATCATTCGGACAAACTGTATAACAATAAGTAGCATATCGAAGGAATTTGGTTGGAAGTATATCCTGAATGAATTCAAGGCTTATTGCAAGAAATAATTAAGGGGGGTAGAGTAATTTTCGGGCAATGAACTGGGAAATTGATAAATCGACATTTACCTATTCGTTTGTAAAGGTGTCATTCGTTTCGGAAATAACTTCATATAATAGGAAAATAAGATATTCAAATGAAGCCAATCAAGCATTCTAATCAAATAACGGAAATTGAGGGCTTTTGGAATTCTGAGCAGTGTGATGAACTCATTGCGAGAAGCGAAGAAATTGGTTTTGAACCTGCAACAGTACAAACTGAATCGGGCCAAAAGCTTGTAGAACACATAAGAAATAACCAACGGATTTTGTTTTCTGACATTATTTTGGCTGAAAGTATATGGCATCAGGCAAATAGGTTTGTAAATGCGGAACTCGGTAATAGTGTAGCCGTCGGTTTAAACGAATTGTTCCGATTTTATAAATACGAGCCAAACCAAGAATTTAAACGCCACAGAGACCAAAGCTACATTCGCAGCGAATTTGAATCGAGTTTTTATACTTTAATAATTTATTTGAACGACGGTTTTATTGGTGGTGAGACAATTTTCAATGGTTTGAAAATCAAGCCGAAAAAAGGTAATTGTCTTATCTTTTTTCACGACTTAGAGCACGAAGGAGCAAAATTGATATCAGGTATAAAGTATGTTCTACGTACCGACATTATGTATCGGTTTGTGGAATTAAAAATTGATTATCAATCGGTAAATGTTAAGACAACGGAATAAAAACCGTAATTTGCTTCCGACGATTGAAATACCAGCCACTGTGCAGAAACTAAAAGGAGATAATCGCATGAAACAATTACTATTTGCAACATTGGGTGTCATTTTCATCGCATTATCTTGCACGAGGGGCGATGACATTGGACCAGCATCCAAAACGGAAAAAATTGCATCAATAGTCGCAAAAACAGTTTTTGACAGAGACGCAACTGAGTCAAAGTTTGTGCCGGAAGACCAATACCTTTTGCAAACGACTGAATTCAATGAGAATGGTTATCCAACCTTGGATGTTTCCAGTAGAAATGATAAAAATGAATTGGAAATTTCGAAAGAGGAAACCAGATATGACGGAAAAGGTAATATACTTACAACAAACCGTTACTCGAGGGGTAAAAGGCAAGTCTATATAATTTATTCGTACCAAAATGATCATATAACCACAATTGAACACCATGATGTGACTGGACTTGAAGAGTTTACAACTGAATACACCTACATGGCCGACAAGAGCTATGAAAGTAATTCTTACCTTAATTCTGATACAAGTAAACTTTTTGAAAGTTCGAGTTTCAACCCAAAAGGCTTGCTTATTGAACAACGCAAGTACTTTTTTCCCGGAATGAATAGAGAAGTTTTCAAATATAATGATGCCAACTTGCTGATTAGTACAATAATTTATAATGACAATAATGAAGTACTTTCAGAAACTACTTATGAGTATAATAGTAATTTGTTGAAAACCAAAGAGTCAACATATACAAAGGGTACATTAACAAATGAAAATATTTATGCATACGACCAAAATGACAATATAGTAAAATTGGAAAGCAAGGGTGATGGCAGTGAATACCATGCTGAAACCTACCAATATGTTTATGACCAATACGAAAACTGGACTAATAGAAAAACCTTCAGCGGAAATATACAAGTACAGGAGACGCAAAGAGACATAGTTTACCGCTAAAAGTATGTTTCAACACCAGCATAAACACCAATTGCGCTAATTCCGGCTAATAAACATACTAATTAGTTTGGAGCTTTTAAGCGAAACTCCACAAGGTAATGAATTAATTACATAGTAGCGTTAACCGAATCAGTTTCCAACTTCGATGGAGTAATTTCCACCAAAGCTGAACCCCGAAGGGGTAAAATGTCCACCTAAAGAAGCTACTCCGAAGGGGTGATAAACATCCCATCCAAAAAGGAACCCCGAAGGGGTAATAAGGGCGCATCCAACAAGCAACCACGAAGGAGTGACATTATTATATAAAAAGGCAAACCAAGAGCCACAAGAACATCAAAGGGGTGATAAACGTCCCATCCAAAAAGAACCCCGAAGGGGTGATATTATTATATACGAAGGTGAAGGAAGCCTTTTTTTGGTTCGACTTCCCCCACCAAACGGGTTCGACTCCGCTCACCAAACGGGTTCGACTTCCCCCACCAAACGGGTTCGACTTCCCCCACCAAACGGGTTCGACTCCGCTCACCAAACGGGTTGCTAAACTAAGTCGAAAAGCAAGCACTACAAAACCCCGAAGGGGTGATAAACGTCCCATCCAAAAAGAACCCCGAAGGGGTGATATTATTATATACGAAGGTGAAGGAAGCCTTTTTTTGGTTCGACTCCGCTCACCAAACGGGTTCGACTTCCCCCACCAAACGGGTTCGACTTCCCCCACCAAACCGGTTCGACTCCGCTCCCCAAACGGGTTCGGCCCTGCTCCCCAAACGGGTTCGACTTCCCCTACCAAACCGGTTCGGCACAGCCAACCAAACGGGTTGCTAAACTAAGTCGAAAAGCAAGCACTACAAAACCCCGAAGGGGTGATAAACGTCCCATCCAACAAGCAACCCCGAAGGGGTGACATTATTATAAACGAAGCCAAGTGACAATAACAAAAACCCCGAAGGGGTGATATTATAACCCACCCAATAAGCAATCACAAATGGCAGTCATCCACTACATGTCACAAAGAAATAACCAAAAAAAAGAGTCAATTTGACTTCATACTTGAGACATAAAAGTTTTAACCAAACTAAAGACCTTTCTTTTCTTTCCAAAATTTCTTTGCTTCAAATACCAAGTATTTTAGCGAATCCACCAAAAACCTGAAACTGTCAAAGACATAAATCAACTACTTTCAACCGCGCAACATTAAACGTGAGAACAACCTTATGAAATCAAAAAATACCGCGCTATTCATTGCTTTTTCAAGCATTATGTGCCACATTAGTGCGCAATCAATTGAGTGGGCCAAGGGCTTTGGTGGCGATCAAAATGAGATTGGGAGCTTTATCAGCGTGGATGCTGATGGCAATATATATACGGTTGGCGACTTCGAAGCAACCGTAGATTTCAACCCGGGTTCAGCTTCGTTCAATCTCACCTCAAATGGCAATAATGATATTTTTATTCAAAAAATGGATGCTTCAGGCAATTTTCTTTGGGCCGAATCATTCGGCAATCAGGCGACAGATTTTGCAACAGGCTTGGTGCTTGATAAAGCAGGCAATGTTTATATAAGCGGTACTTTCTCCATTTCGGCTGATTTTGACCCCGGTGCAGGAACATACACCCTCACATCAGCAGGAGTCGCAGATGTTTTCGTTCTAAAATTGAGCCCCGACGGCGACTTGATTTGGGCTCGTTCGTTCGGCGGAAATGATAATGACTACGCGAATTATATTACACTTGACCCGGATGAAAATATATTAATAACAGGCAACTTTATGGGAACAGCCGATTTTGATCCCGGCACGGGTACAGCCAATCTCTCGGCGCTTGGTGGCAACGATATATTTGTGGTAAAATTAGATCCGTTCGGCAAGTTATTGTGGGCCAATTCGTTCGGCGGCAGCGGCGAAGACTTTGGCTATGCAATAAATGCGGACGCCAAAGGAAACGTATTCACCACCGGATACTTCAGCGAAACCGTCGATTTTGATCCGGGCAGCGGAACTACTTCTTTGTCATCGGTAGGCTTTGCTGATGTGTTTGTACACAAAATGGACGCCACAGGAAAATTTCTTTGGGCGCGCACCTTCGGCGGAAATTCTGCCGATGTAGCAACTTGTATTATAACTGATGCTTCGGGCAATGTATATACCGCAGGAAATTTTCTGGAATTGGTCGATTTTGATCCCGGCGCAGGCAATTATGATATCACTTCGGCAGGTGGCAGAGACGTTTTCATACAAAAACTCGATGCATCGGGCAATTTTGTTTGGGTAAAAACTTTTGGCGGAAATCTGGATGACAAGCCGCGTGGACTCAAAATGGATCCTTCACGAAATTTATATTGTGCCGGTGTGTTTTATGCCACTGCCGATTTTGATCCTGGAACCGGCACCGCAAACCTCACATCAAAAGGTTTCGCCGACAATTTTGTACAAAATCTTGATTCGGCGGGAAACTTCAATTGGGCGGTATCTTTTGGTGGTTCCAACGAAGACCAATGCTTTGAAATACATGTAGATGCATCATATAATATTTATACTACCGGCGCTTTTAGTGGCGCCACTGATTTTGATCCGGGAACGGGAACTATCAAAATTACTGCCGTGAATGGCAACGATATTTTTGTACAGAAAATGAAGCAAACCATCACAGGATGGCTTGATATGGGCACCGGAATCGATGTGACAATTTACCCCAATCCAAGCAATCACTTCGTAAATATATCGTTCGAAAAAATTATTAATAATGTGGAACTAACGGTGACTGACTTGCAAGGAAAAGTAATTTATAATGAATATTTTGGCCAACTGCAGCACAAGCAATTGGCAATTGATGGCGGTACCGGAGTTTATTTTTTAAACATAAAAACCCCCAGTTCAAATTGCGTTGTTAAACTTTTGAAAGATTAAGCCGCAATTGAACAGACGAAAGTTTTTAAAAAATACATTGTGGGGGCTCGCCGGAGCGGGCCTCTTTAGTGGCTTGTATGCCTGGCAAATTGAACCATTTTGGCTCGAATTTGTGAAAATGAAAATGCCAATCAGAAATTTGCCAGAAAATTTGGTCGGTAAAACGCTTATGCAGATAAGTGATATTCATGTCGGAAATCGGTTTGATTATCATTTTATTATAGAGTCATTTAAAAAGGCTCAAGAATTTACTCCCGACTTTGTAGTGTACACCGGTGATTATGTTAGTGTTTACAAGGGCAATGTGCAATACGACAAATTAGAAGAAACACTGGATAATTTAGTGATAGGCAAGATTGCAACAGTTGGCATTTTAGGAAATCATGATTACGGACTAAATTGGTCGCAAAGCGAAGTGGCAGACAATGTTTCAAAATTACTTATGTATCATAGTGTCAGTGTGTTAAGAAATGATAGCGCGCAATTTAGCGGATTGAATTTTATTGGTTTTGATGATTTTTGGGCACTTAATTTTAAGCCCGAAAAGGCATTAAATGGCTTCGATAAAACCAAGGCAAACATTGTGTTGTGCCATAATCCCGATGTGTGCGACTTAAACATTTGGGGCGATTATAATAGTTGGATATTATCCGGACATACACATGGTGGTCAGGTGAAACCGCCATTTCTTCCACCGCCTTTGCTACCTGTCAATAACACCAATTACGCTTCGGGGCTCATAGAACTGAGCAATGGCAGAACCTTATATGTAAACAGAGCTTTGGGCCACTTATGGCAAGTGAGATTCAACGTTCGGCCCGAGATAACCATTTTTGAATTACAAAAAGTGTAAAAGATCCACATTGAATGCGTTTTCATACCGAAATAGCCATTCAAAAATTTACATTTGAAATTTGGTTTAAAATATATTAACCCACACTACTTCAAAAATGCCTGAAAATAAATTGATTGCAGTTCTTGAGAATCCTAATTATATGCTAAATATTGGGAATGTCATTAGAAATGTGAATGCATTTGGAGTTGACAAATTAATTGTGGTTGATGGCCTACAAAGACTTGAAAATGATATTGAATTGATTAGAAAACGTAAAAAACTACTGAAATATTCGTCAGGGGCCGTATGGTGGACAGATATTGCGACATTCGGCACAACTGAATCGTGTATAGACTATTTGGCTAATGAAGGGTTCATTTCAGTTGCTACCAGTCCGCACAGAAAAGGTAAAGTCAATTTGAAAATAGACGAATACGATTTTAATGACAGCAAACTTGCCATTTGGTTTGGCGATGAGGGCAATGGCTTGAGCGATAGGGTATTTGAGATTTGTAAATATTGTATTTCAATTACAATGTATGGCAAAGTTGAAAGCCTTAACCTTGCAACCACCACTGGAATTGTATTAAATCAAGCGGTTACAAAAAGGAAGAAGGAGCCGAAAATGAAGAGCTTCTGTAAACCTGACCATTATCCATTTAACCAACAAAACGCAATTCAAAAATAGGAATATGTTCAAGTTTTTGAAATCAAATAAAAAATACGAACCACTCACCAAAGAGTTGAGAAAATACTTTGAGGGAAACGTGCTTTGGTTGATGCAGGAATTTTCGGAGCCAAAAATTGAAGAGCGAATAATGCTTACACCAACCTTTGCCGACTTTCCAATAAAATGGGATAAAAGTGAGCAAAATGCCTTTGAAGTCCTGGAAGTAGTTTGCTGAAATATGCAACTGAGCTTGGATGAAATAGAACTAAATTTCTATAATAGTGTCAAGGAAATAAACATTGGAACATCTGTAGTTTTTATGGAAGCAGATACTGAAAACCCGGAAGCTGCCGGATTTTATCATCATGAAAAAGTTGATGGAAAGTACCGAATTTCGCTCGATGAAGCATTGTTTGAACGGCCATACAGCTTAATTGCCACTATTGCGCATGAGCTTTTACATGTTAAGTTGTTGGGAGAGAAAAAGTTGGAAGAAAATGATGAAATGCTGACTGATTTTACAACCGTATTTTTTGGTTTTGGAATTTTTAATGCAAATACATCTTTTCAGTTTTACAACCAATCCGATCGATGGGGATACAACAATTTGGGATATATGAAGACCGATGAATGGGCCTATGCCTTGGCTTTGTATGCTTTTGTCAGAAACGAAGATGAGCCGGAATGGAAGCAATATCTTAACAGGACGATAAAAAGTGACTTTGATAAGTGCATAAGATATATGGTTGATAATGAAAACGAAATGTTCAACTTTGAAAATGAGTGAATTAAAAATTACATTGCGGCGAGCAAATTCCAACGATTTATTAGAAATGCAAAAGTTGTTTGTAGATACTATTAAAGCCATTTGCTGTGATGATTACACGCAAGCACAAATTGAAGTATGGACATCTACAATCGACAATAAGCAACGCTGGAGAGATAAATTGGTGTCTCAGTATTTCCTTGTAGCAGAAGTGGATAGCGAAATTGTGGGCTTCGCTTCGTTGGAAAACGACAATTGCCTGGATTTGATGTACGTGCACAAAAACTACCAAAGAAAAGGCGTTGCCAAAGCGCTTTATTCTGCTATTGAAAAGGAAGCAATTCTTAGAAATTCAGTTGAATTGAAATCGGATGTAAGTGAAACAGCAAGACCCTTTTTTGAAAAGATGGGCTTCAGAATCAATTCATTACAAATAAATGTAATATCCGAAGTGGAAATTCAAAATTATAAAATGGTAAAACCACTGTGATATTATACAACCCGTGAAAACTTTGTTTTAAACAGAAATTTGAAAGTGATAAAGTCTTTGTTCTCAGCTCTTTCCAAACGTATTTGCGCAGCATTTAGCGTTAAAAGAAAAATGTCGCCTGAGGAATACTTTGAGAAGGCAAAGTTTATGTGGCATGGCTATGTTCCGGTGTTAGGGCAGGCAGAAACTGTGCAAGGGGAATTGATTCGTGCAGTTGAAAAATTGCGCAATGAAGCCCAGAGAAATGGCAATGGAAATTGGGACCACGGTCATGAGATTCTCGCCAACTATCTCGAAACAACACTAAAAAATTCGCGGATTTTTACAAAAATGGAAATCAGGCAAATTGAATCTGATATTTATAGATTATTGAGGTACGATGATCCTTATCTTAAGGACGAAATTTATGACCGCCTTACCGCAAGAGTGGTTGATTGGTATATGAAAAACCAAAAACCGATTCCGCATACATTTAATCCAAACCTTCACCGATAAATCAAATGCATCCATTGATCAGAACATCTTCAAAATCCAAATTAATTAAAATTTTCGCATTGCTTGTGGTGTCAATATTACCTGAATTGAAATTGTTGCTTAGTAGAAAGATAGCCTATGAAATGTTCCTGAATTGGATTGATCCAATAGTGACTTTCGGCTTCGGTGTTGCCGGTATGTTGCTAATCACTATGATAGCGGTAAAAATTTCTCGAAAAATATCATATAAATTGATTTTAGGCAGTTTTCTCTTCATAGGTTTAACCAAAGTAATGATGCATCAGCGCATTTCTACCAATGGTAAAGATTATTATAGAATTGACGGTGGTATTTCTGCTTTAAACCTTTATTTGGATAATGACAATCATAGATATATTCTAAAAGAAACCTGGCCATTTGGAGGTATGATTTACATCGGGAAGTACATTCAAAACGGATCGGAAGTTGTCATAGACCAATCTCTAAACGACGATAGGGAGAATGAAGGGCAGGCGACATTCTATCTTGAGAATTTTACTAAACAACATTAAACCTGTAGATCAAAATGTCTCACCCAATAAGCAACCCCGAAGGGGTGAAATTATTATATACAAAGGCAAACCAAGGGCCCTACAAAACCCCGAAGGGGTGATAAATGTCCCCTCCAACAAGCAACCCCGAAGGGGTGACATAATTATATACCAAGTCGAAAAACACGCCCTACAAAACCCCGAAGGGGTGATAAACGTCCCCTCCAACAAGCAACCCCGAAGGGGTGACATAATTATATACCAAGTCGAAAAACCAACCCCAAACCCCGAAGGGGTGATAAACGTCCCTCCAACAAGCAACCCCGAAGGGGTGATATTATTATACAACAAGGCAAACCAAGAGCCACCAGAACCCCGAAGGGGTGATATTTTACCAACCAAGTCAGGGACATCCGGAAATGAACATTTTTTTTTAAAAAAATTCTTTACGTAGGAGTTAAACATAAGTTATAAGAATCATCATAACAATTCTAAACGAAACAGGCATAAAATATGGTTTTCAAAACTACAAGTCGTTACTTTGACAACAATAAGCTAAAAGACCAAATGCAATTATCAAAATGAGATTAAACACTTAAGCCTATGGAGAATATGAACATACTTATAGTGGGTGCCGGCATTGCGGGATTAACCTGTGCGGGCTTGCTAAAAAAACAAGGTGCAAAATTTAAAATTATTGAAAGGGAAAACCAAAAAATATATAATACTTCAGGCTATATGTTGGGCTTGCTGCCTTTGGGTGGTAGGGTACTCACCGAATTGGACTTGATTGAAAAATATGTTGATGCAAGTGTTGAAATGTCTCAATATGAGATACATAAGGAAGACGGGACGCTAAACAAGGCCTATTCTTTGGACTTCATTAATAGGCAATATGGTACTTACAGGGGCATTGGCAGGGTAGACCTTATTCATATTTTGGCAGACAATATTGGTTATGAAAATATTGTATTCGACACCACGATTTCGCAAATAACACAAACTGAAAATGGAGTAGAACTCATTTATTCCAATGGCAAAACCGACGAATTTAATTTGGTAATTGTTGCGGATGGAATTCATTCTGAAACAAGAAATTTACTTTGGCAACCCAATGAATATGAGTATTATGACACAAAGTGGGGTGGTTGGGTAGCTTGGTTGCCGCAAACAAACTTAAATGCCTACAAAGAATATTGGGGCTCCTCCAGTTTTATGGGATTATATCCGGTAAAAGACAAAGTAGGTGTCTTTTTAGGTGGTCCCAATGAAGTTACCCAAAAAGTGGGTCTCAAAAATTTCGCAAATGAAATTAAAACTGAAATTCTACCTGAATTTACGCTCTTGCACGATGCTATTAACCAATTGGAGTCATCTCAAAACCCTTTTTACTGGGAGTTTCACGACTGCAAAACCAGCGAATGGCGCAAAGGAAATGTGATTTTATTAGGTGACGCGGCATGTGGATTTTTACCTACAGCGGGTGTGGGCGCATCTATGGCAATGGACTCTGCGGCAGCATTGGTTGATGAACTTTCGCGTACCGACAAAGGGCATATTGATTATGGGCTTGATTTATACATCAAACGCCAAAAGAAGCGGGTAGAAACCGCACAAAAAGATTCCCGAAATTTGGGTAAAATGATGTTTGTTAAGTCAAGGTTTGTTGCCGGAATCCGCGACTACGCCGTCAGGTTTTATTCTATTGAGCAATTGGCAAAAGGTATTAGTAAAATTATAGAAGGGAATTGAGTGACATTGATGTCACTGTTTCTCAAAATTTTATTCTGGATAGTATCGAAAACTGCTGACTGTGCATGTTAATTGGTAGCCTACAAGCTTGTTTTCTAGGGATGAAAGAGAATGAAACTAGTTTAGGGCATTGTCATTTACTTTGATTAACAAGGAGTTGTGATTATCGGCGTATAGGGCAATCAACTTTTTTCATTTTAGAAACCACAAATTTTTACGCAAGTGAATTCTTGCGCTTATATTTGCAAGTAAATGCTTGCGTATTAAAACAAAGATGAATGAAAAGAGATGTATTCAATGCCATTGCCGACCCAACTAGGCGTGTTATTTTAATGTCGTTATTAGATGAAAGCAAAAACGTGAATTCGCTTGCAAACCAGTTTGATATGACGCGACAGGCCGTTTCTTTACATGTAAAATACCTGCAGGAATGCGGTGTACTCACCATAGAAAAAGTGGGTCGCGAACGCTATTGCAAATTACAAACTAAACAATTGGAAAAAGTGGCAACCTGGCTCGAACCCTTCAAATTGCTTTGGGAAGGCAGGTTGAACAGATTAGATAACTTATTGAATAAAATGCAAAACCAATAATATAATAAAAGTATGGAAGATATTAGCCAACGATCTTTGAAAATTACGAGAAAGTACCAAGCCTCCGCTGAACTGCTTTGGAAGGTGTTAACTACGCCTGAATATATAAAAGAATGGTGGGGACCTGATGGTTTTACCAATTCAATTCGATTGATGGATGTGCGCGAAGGCGGAAAATGGGAATTTACCATGCGCGGGCCCGATGGTACCGAATTTGAAAATGAATATGTGTATCAAACCATTGTTCCGCTCAAGAAAATTGTTCTTGAACATCTCAAAAATCCTAAATTTACTATTATAATAACAATAGAAGATATTGGAAATGCAACACGCGTAGAGTGGTGCAATGTTTTTGACTCAGTACCCACAAAAGAGGAAGCCGTGCGGGCATTTAAAGCGGATATTGGATTGGAACAAAATCTGGAAAAATTGGGTAAATTCTTAAAATCTCAATTCTAAATCATTAAATTATCTATATGAGTAAAGTATTTTTTGATAGCGCCATATCATTGGACGGCTATTTTGCAGGCGACAACAGAGGTCCGGAAAATCCGATGGGAGGCGTTTCGGGCTTGCTGCATCAATGGATGTTTAATCAAAGGGCCTTTTGGGAATACCTTGGAGTAGAAGGCGGAAGCGAAGAAGGGAATGATGGAACCTATATTAGAGAATCGATTAAAAGAACCGGGGCTTTTATTATGGGTAAAAGAATGTTTGAAGAAGGTGAAGTGACTTGGCCTGAAAATCTCTACAAGGCCGATGTATATGTGCTGACCAATGAAGAGCGCGAACCTTGGGTGCAGCAAGGCAGGACTACTTTTTATTTTATCAACGATGGCATACACAGTGCCTTGGAAAAAGCTAAAAAATCGGCCAACGGCTTGGACGTAAGGATTCAAGGTGGAGCCAATGTAATTCAACAATTTTTAAACGCAGGCCTTGTTGATGAGTTTTTCCTTCATTTAAGCCCCGTGTTTTTAGGTTCCGGAATCCGTTTGTTTGATGGGATAGACAAGAATAAATACCAAGTACAAATATCAGAAGTAATTCCTTCTGATACTACCACGCACTTGAGATATAAATTGATGGCTAAATGATATGCTTAAGTGGAGATCAATCTATTGATTGACAGTGATATATTGAATCATTATTTAGGATTTAAAATAATTTGTGTCGATTTTGGGCAATTCCACTTGGGTCAGGCGCAAAGAAAAAATGCCTGTAATTATTTTAAAACGAATATATTGCAGCCATCAATGCAAATAAGAAATTAATGAAAGCTATTGTAACGACTGTTTTGTTCCTATTGGTCAACCTACAGACCTTTGCGGCATTCCCAAAAACACCACCTGTAAAGTTGAAAGGCGGCGATGGATATCAAAAAGGAAATTTAGTTAAAGGCGTAGGGTTGGCGCAGCTCAATTCCGGCGATTATCTGCTCACTACACCCGCTGTGGGCGGTTTTGTATTGGGCGACGGCAATATTAATTTAACAAGTAAATCGGTTTGGATTGGCCTTTATGACAACAATTTTAACCTGAAGTATGCGGTAAAAGTGCCTGAAATAAAAGTGTATAGCATATCTGATCCAAAATGGGTTTTACAACAGATCATCATTGAAAAAAATGATGAAGTGAATTTGTTTTACTCCAACAACCGTGGCAAAACGGTGGAACTTTGGCGCAAAACCTTCAATCCGAAGAGTCAGGTTTTTAGCGAAGGCATGATGGTTTGGAGCGGCGAAAAAAATGAGATTTACAAAAATGACGATTACGCAAAATTCTCAATCAGAAAGCTGCCTTCCGGTAACTTTAAAGTATATGTGCTGCAATATTCAAGTTCAAAGAGCGGTACTTCAAAAAGACCCGAATATGGCGATATGGAGCTATCAGGTAATGAAATATATGAGGAGCTTCCATTTATTTATAATGTGGGAACTACCTTTTTTATAAACGAAAAATTTGAATTGGATACAGACCTTACAGATGAAACAGAAAATGGCTCATTTGTTCGTGACGCGCGGGTTTGCCTAAGCTATAACAAAGAAGCGGGCGGGCAATATTCTTACAAAGTTTTTGACTATGATGCCAATAAAGTCATTCTAAAGCGTAAATCGGGTTTTAAACTCAGTTCTCCAAATATTATAGACTATCCCAATTCTGACTATATTATAATTGTGGCTTTTGCAAGTAAAGGCGATGTAAAATCGGACCAAATAATCACCTACAAATTCTCAAAGAAAAGCCATAGTTTGCTCGATTCAGTGGTGTATAATATGGCAGATTATTCAAAAGAATTTACTGACCAAACCAACACATTGATTGATAATTTTAAAAATGAAGTGAGGAATGATGGCAAAACCCGGTTTAGCTACCACGTAGAATTCAGGGATAATAACCTGCTTATTTCGTGCATTTACCACGGCAATGCGCAGTTGTCGCAACAATTTACCCGCACCAATGTGCAAACAGGAGCGGTTACTACCAGTTCTAACTTCACCTATTTTCAATCAATTTATGGAAAAGTGGAATTTGTAACCCTGATAAATCAGAAACACAAAGTAGATCAGGGTGATATTGGAATAAACGATTATCAATATGAAAAGGACGCCCAACTTGGTGGTTATTTGCCATTTTTGAGGGAAGATGGAGAGACATCGTTCTACATATCCTTTAGAAATAAGGGCACAAATACCTGGACAGATTTTTCCGGCTCTAAAAACGGCACGAACAGCGAAGCAACAAAAGAAGTGATTGCAGACTATGGTCAGCTTCTCATGCATCCAAGCCTTCAACTTGATGAGCACCAGAGAATTGTAATTGTAAAAAAAGGAAAGAAAATGCGGCCAATTTCTATTACATTCTAATGACCATTTAACGCTTTGACCAAACGGAACTGAGCGGTTTGGTTTTCTGTCAATGAGGCGTTGTTGTAAGTGAATTAATTTACTTGAACCTGTTGAATCGGAATGCTACGATTGCAATTAGGGTGAATGAATTCACGGGTACTGATGTAGATTCAGAATAGTTTTTTCGCAAAAGGCAATTTTTGAAAATGTAAGTGATTGAATTGCAAATAAATTCCGAACTTGCCTCTTAAACAATTTGAACATGTCAACGATTGATCATTTACACAATAAACTGATTGAAAAAATTCTGAGTATTCAGAATGAAGACTATTTAATGGCGCTTGACAATTTCCTCACAAGTCAGGTGAACAGTAATTTTTCGGAACTAAGTGAAGTACAAAAGCAAATGCTTGACAAGAGTGAATCTGATATAGAGGAAGGTCGTCTAATTTCGCAAGAGGCAATGAATAGAAGGAACTTGGAATGGCTAAACGAGCTGTAAGGTGGACAAAAACAGCTGATTTACAATTTGTTGGTGTGTTAGAATACTGGGCAATGCGGAATAAGTCAACTTCCTATCCAAATAAGTTGATAAAACTTGTTACTCAATTGACTACACGGATTTCGGAAACACCATTGCTTTTTAAGGAGGCACATTACAAGAAAAACCGCGTCGCAGTAATGGGGCATTTCAGCATTTTTTACAAGGTTGTGAATGATGAAATTTTAATAACTGCATTTTGGGACAACCGACAAGATCCGAAGAATTTGCTCAAGTTGCTTGAAGATCAGTGAATATGTGACTGGATGAAGTTTGAATATTCACGATTAAGAACAAAGTAAATTATCGATTTTCGCAACAGGTGATTACGTTCACCCGCTCCTGAAATGCGAATTTTGGTATCGGTCAAATAGTGTATTGCTTACCAAAAATAATCGTAGCGTTCTAAGTGCCTTCTTAGTGTTCGTTGTGACCCGAAATAATAATAGCAGGTATCAATTCTCGCAAAGTGCGCAAAGGCATTCCTCCATTTTCAAATCTTCAAATCTTCAAATTAAAAAACCTGAATCCCTTTTTCTGAAATTTCAATGGGGCCGTGAATTCTGCCTGCTTCGGGGCCGTTTTCCAGTTTTAACACGCCACGCGGACAAACTGCCGCACAAACGCCGCAACCAACACAGCTTGCCCGCACAATATTTTCACCTTTTTGGGCATAAGAACGTACATCAATCCCCTGTTCGCAGTAGGTTGAGCAGTTGCCGCATGATATACATTGCCCGCCATTTGTGGTAATCCTGAACCTTGATTTAAAACGTTGGATAATACCCATATAGGCGGCAAGCGGGCAGCCAAATCTACACCACATTCTATTGCCCATAAGCGGATAAAAACCGGTGCCTACCACGCCGGCAAATACAGAACCGATTAAAAATCCGTACCAACCGCGAACGGTATAGCTGTTGAGTCCAAGCACGGTAGCATTGCCACTAAAGTAGCTGTACAAAACCAAGGCGGTCATTCCCACGGCAAATACCAAGACCAAATGGATGCTCCAACGCTCAATTTTCCAGGCTCTTAGGCTTTTGTCAGACAGCTGTCGGTAGGGGTCGCCAAAGGTTTCGGCCAGCCCGCCACAGCCGCACACCCAACTGCAATACCAGCGTTTGCCATATAAATAGGTAAACACAGGAACAGCCACCACAAACAGCACAATGCCCCAGCCGAGCATGAAATAGCCAATAGTTCCGGCTTCAATCATTTGGTCAATGCGGTAGTCAAAAAAGAAGGAGTAATCTAATGGCCACATATTTTTCAGGTCAATGGCAGGTAAGCTGTTTTTTGCTAAAAGCTGGGGTATAATAAACGCAAATGCCAATTGGAAAAAGATAACACTAAGGGTTCTTATGAGGTGGTAGTTGGAATGCCTGTATTTTATTAGCATTCTTACACCCATTACACCCACCGCCAGGGTATATAACAAGCCATAAACAAACCATTGGCTACTTGTGCCGCCACTCAGCCAATGGGCAAATGGCTCAGTAATGAGTATCCACTCTACTAAATAATAGGGAAACCAGTACAGAATAATATAAAAGGTAATGAGCAAACTGCCCGTGAGTATGCCCAACCATTTGCGGCTCGTCATTGGGTTGTGAAATATGCCGTTGTTTTTAATTCCCGGTCCACCTAATAACACCAAATTGGGCAAAATATATAATAGGGCTGTGGCGGCGCCAAATACAAAAATAAGCGTGAATAGGAGAGAAGGGTGCCGGGCTACCAAGCCGGTGACACTTTGTTTTAATGTGTTGGTAGTAAGCTCTTTGGCTTTGTATGAGTCAAGGCCAAATGTGTTTATAATGCCACTATTGAAGTTATTGATGGCTTGTTTCAAATAATTCTGAAGATCTTCGGCACTATATTTTTTGCCCGCCATCCAGGTGGTATATTCCCGGAGCTTCTGAAGTTGCACCTTTGACAGTGGAAGATCTTCATAAAAAGAAGTTGTAAAAGGGGCGTCCATCAAACTTAGCGCTGCTGAATCCACTTTGTTTTGTAGGTTTTCATTGATGGCATATTTATTATTAATTGCGCGATTTGCTGCTGCAATTGAACTTTGTATATCATCAACCATTCTGAATTTATCCTTTGCATGCGTACCCAATCGCAGCAAGTTTTGGTAAAAATATTCTTCAGCTTCGGTCGGGTTTTCAGACAGTTTTGAATAATCAAACTGGTATTGGCCTACAAACAATACGCCCACAAACGAAGTAAGGCAAGCCATAAAAAGCACCAATCCTATAAGTTTTATTATTTTCATTTTATCTGTTCATTCTATGGTTTCGGGTAAATCATATCAATTAATCATACTTTATTGGTGCCAATTTGCGCTGTAAATATTTGCGCTACTTCGTGCTCATATTTTTTATGAAATTCAGGATCAAAATTGGCTTTTTTCAGGTTTTTAAGCACTTTTTCAATAGGTATTCGCTTACGTATCCATTGCTCACACACTTCGTGTCGGTATCGTATTCCCAACAAGTTGAAGCCAATAACGGCGCGGCTTTCAATTTCATAGGCCACTCTAATAGATTGTAGGCCACTGTTGTGTTGCCAAAATACGGAAGCGATTCCCGTGGGTTCAGGCACCGCAACATTGCCATAGGTTTGGTATTCAATATCAAAAAACTTAGCTGAGTTGTAAAAAACACCCGGTTGGTAACTCGATTGTTTACCACAAATATTATTTGCACAATTTTCGCCTTGCAGCTTGCCCGTGTACCAAATTTGCTCAATGGCCTTCCTGCCTGTTGGCGGAATGCGGTGTTGCGCACAATCGCCTACGGCATATACATCGGGTAGATTGGTTTCCTGCCTTTCGTTTATCAATATTCCGTGGTCTATGTCAAGCGCTGTATTTTTTAGAAAAGCAATATTGGGCGAAACCCCTACGGTAAGCCCAACAAAGCCACAGTCAATTTTTTCGCCGGTTTTTGTTATTATTCCAGCTACTTTTCCGCTGCCATCGTCCACAATTTCAGCCAGTTCTTCACCCAATCGCAAGTCAATGTGCTGCGATTGTATGTGTTTGTTTATCATTTCAGATTCTTCGGCGGGCAAAACCGAATTCCAAAACGAATTTTCTCTCACCAAAAAGGTAACGTGAATGTTACGTGAGTGCAGCATTTCAGCCATTTCTATGCCTATCAGTCCGCCGCCAACAACTACGGCCTGCTTCAGGTTTTTTGAGTTTTGTTCCATTAATTCAAGGTCTTGCTTGCTGTACAAGCCTTGCACGCCCTGCAAATTCTGTCCGGGCCATTCAAATTTGTTGGGAACTGAACCGGTGGCTATTACCAAAGTATCATAATGAAGCGCATTGCCCAAAGCCATTTTCAAGGTTTTGGATTCGAAATCGACACTTTCTACGTGGTTGTAAACAAGGTCAATACGGTTTTTCTTCCAAAACCAATCTTCGTAAGGCTTGGTATGCTCGTATTTCATGTGGCCCATGTAGATGTACATGAGTGCGGTACGCGAAAAGAAATGTTCTGATTCTGAACTAATTACGGTTATTCGAGCCTCCGATTTTTTGCGGATATGCCTTGCGGTGCTTATTCCGCTGATGCCGTTGCCAATAATTACCACATGGTTCATAGGTTGTTTGTGCTTGCCTTTTTACGAACCTAACAAATGCAGGGCTATTGCAAATAGTTCAACATGCACAATTTGTACTGTGGATGGGAGGAAGGGATGAAAATCTCGGACGATAGTTCACCGACCATCTCGCCAAAGTTGAGACACGGCAGACCACTGAACATCAAACATTAAACTCCTTCAATCCAATTTTCAATTTGCATTTTTCAATGTTTAATTGTCCTTTAAACCCCTACAAGCCAATTTTCAATTTTCAGTTTTCAATGTTTAATTATCCTTCAAACCCGCCCCTTATTAGGTTCGGGCAGGCCTTAAACTTCTACCCTTTAAACTCCTTTGAGGCAATTTTCAATTTGGATTTTTCAATTTTTAATTATCCTTTAAACCTTACCCTTTAAACTTTAAACTCCTTTCCCTCCTTATCCAAAAACCTCCACTCCAAAAAACTTACCCAGCACCGTGAGCACAAAAATGAGCCCGAGTATGAGCGGACACAAAACCGTAACGGCAAATGAAATGTATTTGCTTACCAAGGAGCCTTCAAAACCGGGAGCGCCAATGGCCAATTCGGCTTGCAGGTTTTCTTTTTTCCAAACATAAGCCGCAAAAACGGTGATGAGAAAGCCACCCAAAGGCAAAAAGGTATCAGAAGCGGTATCGCTTATAAAAGAGAGGAAGCCGGTGGATTTTTCGGCGTGGTAATAAGTGATGAAATCGCTGAAAAATGCTGAATAGCCTCCTGAAAGCATGGATGGAATGCCAATGAGAAATATGATTCCTGCCATAAGCCATACCGCGCGGCTACGCTTGTATCCTTTTTCGTCAACCACGTAGGCTACCGGTACTTCGAGCAACGATACGGTGGAGGTAAGTGCAGCAAACGAAAGCAACAAAAAGAAAATGGCTCCCAACACATTGCCAAAAGCACCCATTGATTCAAATGCGGTGGGCAGGGTGGCAAAAATGAGTCCCGCTCCACTGTTTCCGGCTTCAGGCAAAAGAAAAATTTCCAGGTTGCTCATGCCGGGGTTGGCTGCTACAATTGCCGCTACATCGGCCTTACTTTCTATAAGTGAGCTTATCAGTTGTGGGTTGTTGTGCACCATAAATGACACAAAAGGAAACATCATCAATCCGGCTATAAGCGCTATGCCCACGTCCATCAGGGTGATGATGGATGCAGAAGTGGTGATGTTGTCTTTTTTGCTGAAATAGCTTCCGTAGGTTATCAAGGCACCCATTCCCAATGAAAGGGAGAAAAATGCCTGCCCCAGCGCGCCATATATCACCTTGCCGTTGATTTCTGAAAAATCGGGTTGGAAGTAGAATTTGAGCCCTTCAAGACTGCCTTCCTTGGTGAGTGAGTAAATTACCAGAAAAAGTATGATGACGATAAGTGTGGGCATCATGATTTTGGTAGCGCGTTCTATGCCTTTTGATACGCCTTGCGATACGATGTAGGCAGTAGCCACCATAAATACCACTGCGTAAATTGAAATTTTAAATATATCGGAAGTATAAGCGGTAAAATGGTTGCCAATATCAAAATTGCCCATCACCATTTCAAACACGTAACCAAATGCCCAAGCCGCAACCACATTGTAAAACGACAGGATGAGAATACCGGAAATGATTCCGAGCTTACCTACAAAATTCCATTTTTTATAGCCCAGGGCATTGAATGCACCCACCGGATTGCGTTGGGTTTTACGTCCAATGGCTATTTCGGTAACCATAACCGGCAGGCAAAGCAGGAAACAAAATATTAGGTACATGACCACAAACACGGCGCCCCCGCCTTGTCCTACTTCAAAAGGAAATTTCCAGATGTTGCCCAAACCAACGGCAGAACCCGCTGCGGCCATGATAAATCCCAATCTGTTGCTGAATTGTCCTCTAACTGCCATTTTTTATGGATTGTTTGCGGCGCAAAATATAAATAATGCCTTGTAATTACCCTCTTCTGCTAAAATCTGCTGAAAAGTTTCGCTTCAAAGGGCCATCAACTGTGGTGTTGCACTTCTTTTTGCGATGGCCAAAATGTGTAGGCAATGAGCGAAAGCACCACCACCAGCGCGCAGCCCAACAGAGGCAACCACAAGTAAGCCATCAGGTTATTGAAATAAACCAGACACACAATGGCTTCGCTCACCACGGTGGCGGCAAAAACCACATGGCCATTTATCTTTTTCATAAAAAAGCCTACTAAGAATATACCCAATATGGTTCCATAAAAAAGTGAGCCCAATACATTAACCGCCTCTATCAACGAGCCAAGTTCGCCGGCAAAAAAGGCGAATAATATGGCATATACACCCCAAAATGCAGTAAACCACTTGCTCATTTTCAAGTAGTGTCCGGCTGATTTGCCGGGTTTTATTTGGTTTTGGTAAATATCAATCATAGTGGTGGAAGCCAGTGCATTGAGTTCGCTGCTGGTTGATGACATGGAAGCGAATAATATGCAGGCGAGTAAGAGTCCAATGACGCCCACCGGAAAATAATCAAGTACAAATTGCAGGAAAATGTAATTCACATCGTCGCTTTCGGCTTGTGGATAATATTGGTTGATGAGCGCCACGGTTGTTTCTTTCACCGAGTCGGCTTGCTGTTGGTACCGCACGGCGTAGCGCATACTTTCGTCCGCAGCTTCTTTTTCGCCCAGCTCAGAAAAATTGATGTAGTTGGTGAGTGCGCTTTTTTTCGACTCGTTTATGCGGTCATAAGTTTCGGTAAGTCCGGCAATTTCGTGGTTGTTGTCTTGTGCCACTGCTTGTTCATAGGCCGTTTGGTTGAAATAAACCGGCGGCGCACTGAACTGGTAAAACACAAAAACCAACACCCCAATCAACAGGATGAAAAACTGCATGGGTATTTTTACAAAACCATTGAAAAGCAGTCCGATACGGCTTTGTGCAATGGGTTGTGGCCCCAGATAGCGCTGCACCTGACTTTGGTCGGTACCAAAATAGGAGAGTGCCAAAAACAAGCCGCCCAACAGGCCTGACCAAACATTGTATTTCTGCGTGGGATCAAACTCCCAATCGGTTACATTGAGCCGGCCCATTTTGCCGGCCACACCAAGTGCATCGGTCAATCCTACAAAGTGAGGCAACTTGGCAAGCACCAAAACCGCAGCCAGGGCCATGCCCAACAGAATAATAACCATTTGTAGCTTGTGCGTGTGCGCCACCGCCTTGGTTCCGCCTGTTACGGTGTAAATAATGACCAACACACCGATGATGAAATTGGTGTAATAAATATTCCAACTCAAAATACTTGACAGCACAAGGGCGGGGGCATATATGGTAAAACCTGCTGCCAGCCCGCGTTGTGTTAAAAACAAAATGGCTCCCAACAAACGCGTTTTATTGTCAAAGCGCTGCCCCAGGTATTCGTAAGCGGTAAGTATGTTGAGTTTTTTGTAGCGCGGAATAAAAAAAGCCGAGATCAGAATCATGGCTATGGGCAGGCCAAAGTAAAACTGTACAAAGCCCATTCCCTTGGTAAATGCCTGTCCGGGAGCCGACAAAAAGGTGATGGCACTTGCCTGCGTGGCCATTATTGATAGGCCAATGGTCCACCATTTTATGTTTTTATCGGCTGAAAAATAGTCTTGTACCGAGCGGCTGCCACGCCCTTTGTAAATGCCATAAAACACTATACCCGCCATGGCCGCCGCCAACACCACCCAGTCAATAATACTCATGAAAAATACCTGCTGAAAAGGGTGAAAATGAAAATGAGGAATGCCAGCCAAAGCAGCAAAACCACATAGAGTTTAGGCATGGATATTTTCAAAAGCGGAATTTTTTTGGCGTTTAAAATTCAATTAAATTCACAAAAAGGCGGTAAGCACCGGGCACACCGGCAGGCAATTCTCTAAAGAAGCTGATGCCGGTATAAACAAATTTTCCCTTGCCATAATTGGTCACCAGAAGCATTCCTTTCAGGTCCTCTTCGCCGGGGTCGTGGCCCGAAAGCAGGGCAGTGTAGTGGCTGTCGAACGACGACGGAAAGTACAGGCCTCGCTCTTGCACCCAACCGGCAAAGTCATCTTGTGTTATTTTATTCGGCGTATTGAAAATGGCATGCGTGGGTTGCAATATGGTGAGCTTGGCATGTTCGTCGGTTATGCGGTCGCGGTCGGGTTTCAAATCGTAGGGGCCCACTATTTCGCTTTTCAAGCCCGATGAGGTGTTGTATTGGGTAATAACCTTGCCACCGGCCTCTACAAATTGCATAAGTATGCCATGTATGTTGCGGATGTTTTCTATGGTATTGTAGGCTCGCACACCCACCACTATGGTTTTGTATTGCTTCAAAATATTCAGGCTGATGTTTTCAGGATCAAGCATTTCTACGGTGTAGCCCAATTGTGCCAAAGCCACAGGTACTTCATCGCCGGCTCCCATCAGGTAGCCGATTTTCTGCGGACTCAGGTTCACATTCATGTACACCAATTTGCACTGCGCATCGGGTAGCATTACCTGTGCAGGAATGTGTTCGTGTTCTATACTCACCAAGCCTTTGTTGTACACATTTCCTTCTTCAAAAAACTGTGCTCCAATAACCCCTGAAACGGCTTTTGAACTTGGGGTTATTTCAAATACCACGGGAATTACTTCGCCTCGGTACCTGCCTTCTACAAACAGTTCTTTAGGGCTTGCTGTCCAGCCGGTGGGCAGGTTCAGTTGCAGGTTGCCAATTACGTTGTTGGTGTTTATCAGTACATTAAGGGCAAGTTTTACTTTGCTGCCGGCAGAAGCTACCAACACAGGTTCATCAAAGTTGAGACTTACTTTAGGCCGTATTTCAAAGGGGCGGCGCAACTCGCCACGTGCGCGGTCTTCCCATTTGTAGCTTATGGGCACGGTTACTGAAATATTGCAACCGTTTACTTCAAAAAGTGCATGTGCGTTTTGAAATGGTCTTTTTTCGGGCAAGCCTATCAATTCAGCGTTTTCTATGGTAAAAAGTCCGTCGTGTGGCGGGGCTTTCAACCAATAGGGTTCTGTGTAGCCGTAGTCTGTCATATCTATTTTTACCGTACGGCTCACTACTTCTGTCAGGTTGTTGGGGTATAGTTCGGTGGGTTCTTCTATGTGGTAGGTAAACTCGCCAAAATCAACAAACTTGGTTTTTACGGTGCAGTCGTTTCTTTTTATGGCATTCAGGGTAAAGGTTACTTCATCGTCCTGACAAGCGTAGTATTGGTTCACAATTACTTCGCACCAAAGGCCGGCACATTGTGCAATAATCAGGTCCACCCGTTCATTCAGGTTTTTCTGCCATTTGGGGTCGTTTACATCATCTATCAATTGTTTCAACTTTACCAAATCGGGCAGGCTTTGCTCGGGTTTGGCGGGGTTGTATTCTCCTACAATTTTTTCAATAAGGTTGGTAGCCTTTTGTGCCAGGTTAAAATTGCCAAAGCGGTACCAGGTAAAATCGTAATCTTCAAAAATGTCTTTTTTGGCGCTGTCGCCGGCCAGGTGTTCAAAATACTCAGGATAGCTGCCACGGTCAATTAAATCACCGAAACCTTGTGAGCGGTGCATGCTGCGAGCCCGTGAGGCTATGGAGTTGAACGACTGCCCCAAAAGGGCTTCATAAGTGCCTACATCAAGTTTATACAATTTGCTTTCGTCTATTTCTATGCCCATTCGCTCGTACCACCAAATGGAAGTATTCCACACAACTCGGTGTACTTTCCAGGGTTTTAATTTGTTGTCGCGGGCATCGCCAAATTTAAAATTGGGGTCGTTGGCTGCTTTTATAGCTTCTATAGCCAACATGGCAGAAGCTGTGTGGTGTCCGTGTCCGGCGCGCTCATCAGGCGGAAAACGCGTAATAATCAAATCGGGGCGGGTTTGTCTTATCACCCAAACCACATCTTTCAGCACTTCTTCGCGCTGCCACATGTTGAAGGTTTCTTCCGGATTTTTTGAATAGCCAAAATCAATAGCCCGGCTAAAATATTGGTGGCCGTGGTCTACGCTGCGTGCCATCAATAGCTCTTGCGTGCGCAATACGCCCAGTGCGGTGCCAATTTCGGTGCCTATCAGGTTTTGCCCTCCATCGCCGCGCGTAAGCGCCAGGTAGCTGGTTTCCAACTGCATGCCTTGCGCCAGATAGCTTATTACTTTGGTATTTTCATCGTCGGGGTGGGCTGCCAGGTAGAGCACACTGCCTACCGATTTCAAGCCTTTTATTTCGTGCAAAATTTCTGATGAGGATACTTCACTCAGGTTTTGCGCCCCTGCCATATTTGCCCATAGCATCACACCGGCAATCAGGTATTTCAATTTGTTGAGCATAGGATCAATTTGTTCGTAAACTTTTGTCAATGTAGCGGTTTTAAATAGACGCCGCCACGCAATAGTGCTTTGCAAGCAGCTGCAATTTTCAGGTTTTATGTATTAAAACTGGTGAGTGAATGTAAAGTTTATGTGCATTTAACCTTTTTGGTGGATAATAAGCACCTACATCATCAAAATATTCTATTCCTTCGAGTGTTCATGTCAGACCAAAGCTTACAACTGCCGGCCAATTTGTTTCAAGAGCTCGAGGGCACTTTTCCCGGGCTTGATAAGGAAAACCCTGAGTTTCTGAGGGCTTTGTATTTTCTTGAAAAAAGTTCGCGCTCCTTGTTTATTACCGGAAAAGCGGGCACGGGCAAGTCAACACTGGTCAAGTTGTTTACGCGACACACTAAAAAGAAAGTGCTCATATTGGCACCATCGGGCATAAGCGCCATCAATGCGGGTGGGCAAACCATTCATTCCTTCTTTGGCTTTCCGCTTAGGCCCATATTGCCCGGCGACAAGGAAATAAGGCGGTTCAAACGAGATTCTTACCAAGCCGATGTGGCCAAAAACGTGGATACCATCATCATTGATGAAATATCAATGGTGCGCGCCGATTTGCTCGATGCCATCCACTTTAGCCTCTCCTTAAACACCGGAGTGAAAAATGTGGCATTCGGTGGAAAACAAATTGTTTTTATCGGTGACCCATTCCAGCTTCCGCCCGTGGTAAAGGATGATGAGCGCGAAGTGATTTCGTATCTTTTTCCTTCGCCTTATTTTTTCGATGCCATGGCCTTTAGCCGCAGGTATATAGAAATGATTGAGCTTCAAAAAGTTTACCGCCAAAAAGACCCTACATTTTTGGGGATACTCAACAAAATACGCCTGAACAATTGTGGCGATGAAGACGTGGCAGTGCTCAACACGCGCTACTATCCATACTACGAACCGGCTGACAAGGACTACATCATCACCCTTTGTACCACCAACAAAACCGCTGATACCATCAATAAAAACCGCCTGAACAAGCTGCAGGGCGATGCTTTTGTTTATACCGGAACGGTAGAAGGCGATTTTCCGAAAGGTAGCCTGCCCACCGATGTGGAGCTTGAATTGAAAGTAGGGGCGCAGATTATTTTTATCAGAAACGATTTTCAAAACCGCTGGGTAAATGGCACGTTGGCCAAAGTAACCCGCCTGGAAGCATCAACTATTGAAGTGGTGCTGGAAAACGGCGAATTGCACGAACTGGAAGCGCACGAGTGGGAAAACAAAAAGTACAAGTGGGATTTGAAAAAGGGAAAAATTGAGCAGGAAGTGCTGGGTACTTTCACGCAGTTTCCTATAAAACTGGCTTGGGCCATCACCATACACAAAAGTCAGGGGCTCACTTTCGACCGCGCAATAATTGATATTGGCCGCGGCACCTTTGCTCACGGGCAACTGTATGTGGCGCTCAGCCGCTGCCGAAGCTTAAAAGGTTTGGCACTGCGACAAAAAATATCGCCCCGCGAAATAATTGTTGATAAAGTGGTGAGCACGGCCTACCACCGCGGCTTTTTGGGCGAAGGAAGTCTCAAATTGTATTAATCCTTCTTTTTGGGGCGCGGATTGAGCGGACGAAAAACCAAACTGTTTGTGAGAAAATTACCACTTTGTTCAAGTACAAAACAGAGGTTGGCTGCTACTTCTTCGGGTTGCAACATATTGTTGTGTGCATCAATACTTTGCACATTGTCAAAAAAGTTGGTTTGCGTAGAACCGGGGTGCACGCAGGTAACTTTTATCCCGAAGTCGCGCAGTTCTTTGTACAGGGCATCAGAATAACCCGTAATGGCAAATTTGGTAGCGCAATAAACCGAAACCTGTTGGTAGCCTTCAATACCCGCTATGCTCGAAATATTGATGATATGGCCGCTTTTCTGTGCTTTCATTTGCGGCAAAAGACTGCGTGTGGCGTAGATTACCCCAAGCAAATTGGTGCTTATCATGGTGGTAATTTCATGCATGGGTTGGCTTTCCAAATAGCCGAAATAACCCAAGCCTGCATTATTTACCAAGCCGTCAATCCGGCCTTTACTCTGTTGCAAAGTAGTGGCTGCAGCAGCATTCACCGAGTCTTCTTTTTGTATATCGCAGCTGATGAAGTGAAATGATTTGTGCTCAAAATCAGTGGGTTGGTTGCGGCCCCAGCCATATACCACTGCACCTTTGGAGGTAAGCAATTTGCAAAGAGCCAAGCCAATGCCGCGGCTTACACCGGTTACCACTATCTGTTTATTTTCTAAATTCATTTCAGGTCAATTTTTTGGCAAATATATTTTTACAGGATTTTGGCTGTTTCATCGCAGCTTGTATTGTGCGGCGAGAAAGCGTTTTTTCATTTGCATATCCAC
>WGNN01000106.1 GCA_016124515.1 bacterium | reverse complement strand
GTCAGGCGCCATGTTGCCCGAATAAGGGACGGCAATTTTCCCTATCAAAAGCACCGCCGCAAGGCTCGAATCGCTTGCGCCGTAGGCTTTTACAATTTCAGCTTTTATTTCACTTACCGTTTTTTTGGATGAAACCACCAAAAGTTGCGTTTGCCAGCCTTCGTGCTCAATGTCGTTTTGCAGGCGTTTTATTTCAGCGTTCAGCTGCATATTCACTGAGTCTTCAACTACCAAAAGGCAGCCACCGTGGCTAAAGGGGGCCTTACTTTCTATGCCGGCGGTTATAATACCAAAACCCAAAACATGGTTTACATCTTCTTTGTAAATAAGGTAAGTGTAGCGTTCGCCTGTTTTTACATCCAGGTCGGTATAGCTTGTGTCGGGAGCGTTTATGGTTTTTTTGAAAACGAACCTGCCGCTGTCATTCTGCTTGTAAACGGTCCATTTGCTTGCAGCCATATCGTCGGGCCAATGCAGGGCTATGGAGTTTATGGGTTTTTTACTTACCGTAGCAGTCGTCTGCACTGCCGTTAACCGAGCGTAGTCCTGAGCCAATATGCCGCTGGCAAATGAGAGTAAAACAAGAAGTAATCCGGCATGTTTCATAGCGCAAAGCAAAAACTAATTGCTTGAGTTAAGCCAATGTTAAGGACTATTTAAACTAAATTTAGATGAATTACTTACTGAGGCTGTAAGAGTAGGTGTGCGCCATGAGCATTTGGTAGTAGGGCAGTTTTTGTTCCTTGCTCAGGTTGGGATTGTCGAGCAGTTGCAGCAGCACATATTTCGTTACTTCATTCACCCGCTGCGATGGGTATAAGAAGTAGGCTTTTTGCAATTGATGAACCGCTTTAACAAATTTGCCTCTGTTGATCAGGTTCACAGCATCGTTGTAGTAGTTAAGACCGGCCAACTCTCTCAGTGTCACGGTTCCTTTTACTATTATTTCGCCGTTTTGCAGCTTGCTGTATTCACCAATTTCTTTAAAAATAGCACTGTTGTCTATGGTATCGGGTCGGTAAATGCGGCGGTTTTGGCGGTTGTCGGGCAGGTAGCCGTATTGCGAGTCGGTTGACTCCAGAATGAATTTGCGGCGCTTGTTTACAGCGGTTACAAATACGTGGTATGGCATTTCCTCAATGCTGTAGCTAAAACCATTGTAGTCAAGGAGAAAGGCAAGAAGGGCAGAGCCGCTCACGCAATTGAAAGCACTGTCAGAAAATATTTTGGGAAAGGCCACGTGCTGCACAAAGTTGATAAGGTAGGTGCTTTGTGTTTCATAAAACAACCGATGAACGTTTTTATTAAGTTTTCGGGCTTTATTAAAGGCCATTAACTCATTGTAATTGGCATTAAAAACGCTCTCGGTTGCAGTTGAATCAATCGCAAAAAAAAGGGCCAATTCAGTTTTAAGGTCTTGTGAATCAGATAGACTACTAAATACTTGCTTTTCAAACAACGAGTTGTAGGTAAACTCTTGCACTTGCCCCAAGGCCAGCAGCGGAATGAACAGCAGTATATGTAGTGTCTTTTTCATTAATAATTAAGTAATGTAAAATTAACAATAAATTAATATTGGCACAAATTTGATTTAAAATATGTTCCCAAAGGCATTAAGTTTTCGATAGAATTTAACTTTGGCTCAGAAGTAAACACCATGGAAAGTATAAGAGTACAATTTGAAGAAGCACAGGCCGTATTGGCGGCATTCAGCACTGAAGCCAATTTTGAGAAGATTTCGCAAGCGGGTGCCTTAATGGTTGAATCAATAAAACAGGGAGGTAAAATCATTTCATGTGGCAACGGTGGTTCTATGTGCGATGCCATGCACTTTGCCGAAGAGCTGACAGGAAGGTACCGCAACGACCGCCCCGCCATTGGCGCCATTGCCATGAGCGATGCAAGCCACATAGCCTGTGTGGGCAACGACTATGGATTTGACCATATTTTTTCGCGTTATCTTGAAGGTGTGGGCCGCAGCGGCGATGTGTTGCTGGGCATAACCACAAGTGGCAACTCGGCCAACGTGCTAAAAGCTGCCGAGGTGGCGCGTGCCAAAGGAATAAAAGTGGTGGGACTAACCGGCAAAGACGGCGGCAAAATGGCTCCCCTTTGCGATGTGGAAATAAGGGCACCATTTGCCAAATATGCCGACCGCGCTCAGGAAATACACATCAAGGTCATTCACTGCCTTATTGACTATATAGAACGCCACTTGTAGGCATTGAAACCATTTTTTTAAAGCTTTGTTATCTTTGCCACACAAATATTTGCAACATGATAACTGTAAC
Organism: bacterium; assembly: GCA_016124515.1. Taxonomy (GTDB): domain Bacteria; phylum Bacteroidota; class Bacteroidia; order CAILMK01; family JACPUW01; genus JACPUW01. Next base: position 43,959 of record WGNN01000106.1, on the reverse strand, counting down.
TGAAGCTGCCAAATCTAAAATAGCATCGCTGCTTGCTGAAGATGGCAAAGGCAAAGACGCTTTTCTAAGGGTTTCTGTGAAAGGCGGAGGCTGCAGCGGCCTTATGTACGACCTCGATTTTGACTCTGAACTGAAAGAAGGCGACCAAATTTTTGAAGACAATGAGGTGAAAGTGGTGGTTGACCTGAAAAGTTTTCTGTACGTACACGGAACTATATTGGAATACAGCGGCGGGCTCAATGGAAAAGGCTTCGTTTTTAACAATCCCAATGCTACGCGCACCTGTGGCTGTGGCGAGAGCTTTGCCGTATAGGTAACCTGCATGGCGGTGACCCTTGTCACCCCGGGCTTTGCAAAAGCACCGCAATATTGTGGGCAACATTTTAAAAGAAGTTTAAACGTCTTTTAAAACCACTAATTTTTCAATTACTTAGAAAATGAACGCCTACATTGAAGCATTTGTCAATGCCTTTAAAGGAACCGTTGACTGGACCATTAATTCCATAACTTTTCAGGTTCCGTTTTATCAAAACTACTTTTGGGGCTTGGTGCTGCTTTCATTGGTGGTTTGGGGTTTGGAAATAGCTTTTCCCTGGCGAAAAAACCAACCTATTATAAGAAAGGACTTCTGGCTCGATGCGTTTTACATGTTTTTCAACTTCTTTTTGTTTGCCATAGTTATTGAAGGTTTTTATGCCGATCTAAAACTGTTATTTGGCCATTTGGGTATCACCATGCAATCATTGGCCATTGTACATATTGGGCATTGGCCCGTGTGGTTGCAACTCTTGGTTTTCTTTGTAGTGCTCGATTTTGTGCAGTGGTTCACCCACATTTTATTGCACAAAGTGCCGGCCTTTTGGCAGTTCCACAAGGTGCACCATTCGGTGGAGCAAATGGGTTTTGCGGCCCACTTGCGCTACCATTGGATGGAAAACATTTTGTATAAACCGCTCAAAACCCTTGGGCTTATGGTATTGGGCGGCGTGGAACCACAGCTCGCTTATGCGGCCTATTTTTTGGCCATTGCCATTGGGCATCTCAACCACGCCAATGTGAAAATAACCTGGGGCCCGCTCAAGTATATATTCAACAATCCGGTGATGCACCTTTGGCACCATGCCGCTGTGCTGCCTAAAGGACAAACATCAGGCGTGAATTTTGGAATCAGCCTGAGCTTGTGGGATTACCTCTTCAAAACCAATTACATTCCAAACGAAAACGGCAATATTCCGCTCGGTTTTGATGGTTTAAAACAGTTTCCAAAATCATTTTGGGGTCAGTTGGTTTATGGATTCGGAAAGAAATCAGCTAACCGCAAGTAGCAATTAGCCGGGTGTTTCATTGCCTTTTTCACGCAAATAACCCATGGGTTTTTACCATTGGTTAATGCCTTTGAGTTGTATGCGTACTTTGTTGCCCAACCACAGCATGAGCAAGCCAATGGCTAAAAAAAGCGGTTGCAGCCACGAAGCGAATCCAATGATGGCCACCTGAGCCAAAATCCAAACCACAAGCGAGGCACCGTAGAGCAATATTCCCTGCGTAAAGGTTTTGAAACGTTTGAAGGCAAATGAAAAGATAAACATGCCGCTGAACCCGAAATAATAGGTGAGAATGAGCCCGGGAATTTTGTAGTCGTGCAGAAACCGGGTATCGAGCGCGGTAACTGAAAGCCCCATGCCGGCGCCGCTCGGATCGTTTACCAACGAATATCCGCCGCTAATGGCACCAAGCGAAACAAAGGCTAGTATGGAGGCGAGTGCCCAATAAATTTTCTTGTTCATAAGGCAAAGTTGTGTGTATGTAGAGCGGTTGTACTATGACCCAAATCACATCAGGCTTCGTTGCCCACAATTTCAATGGTAGGATTCATGCGTTTCAACACGCTTAAAAAACCTTCTTTGTCTTTGGGCGAGATAAAAATTTCATCATATTTATGGTAGTAAACCACCATTCCGTCAAAGCTTAAGGCGGGTCGGTAGCCGCTCCACATTCTTTTGCTCATGTCCACTTTTTTAATGTCGCTCACAGCAAACTTCGCCGTGAAAGGGCCCGCCTGACATTTCAGTTGGTCGCCATCAATTATGTATTCGGTTTTCAGCCAAATCCACAATAAAAAAGCAACTACAAGGGCATCAAACAAATGGAAGTATAGGCTTAGGTTAAGGCGCTGCATTACAATATCTACCACGAAAAGAACCACCAAAAGGACTATGGTTCCCCAGAAAACTATGCCCGGAAAAACACCTGTGGCTGATTTAAAAACACTTTGCATCTTCTGTTTTGTTAAAACAATTTTAACACTTAACGCCCCCACTTATTTCATTTTGTTACCAACGGGAATTTTGATTGGGTAAATGGGGAACTTAGGTAAGAAAGAGCGTCATGCCAACCTGTTTTTCCGGAATTATTTTCTTTGTTGGGTTACCTTTTTAATCAATTCATATCCATATTTTTAGCACCCCAAAAATTAACCAATTAAAGGTTTGAAAAAATAACAGTATGAAACACAGCTTACTATTTATCGTGGCCATGTTGTGGGTTTTCACTACGCAGGCCCAAAACGAAATCAATTTAAATGCACCGATTCCGCTGGATCCCAACGTGCGCACAGGTACACTTTCCAATGGATTGAAGTACTACATTCTCAAAAACAAACGACCCGAAAACCGCATGGAGCTTCGCTTGGCGGTAAATGCCGGTTCGGTGCTCGAAACTGATGTGCAGCAGGGCCTGGCACACTTTTGCGAGCACATGTGTTTTAATGGCACCAAAAATTTTAAGAAAAACGAACTGGTAGATTACCTTGAATCCATTGGAGTAAAATTTGGAGCCCACCTGAATGCCTACACAAGTTTTGACGAAACAGTTTACATGTTTCAAATGCCCACCGACAATGCCGAAACGGTAGAAACGGGTTTTCAAATATTGGAAGATTGGGCCCACAATGTGAGTTTTGACGATGATGAAATAGACAAAGAACGCGGTGTGGTGATAGAAGAATGGCGCCTGGGGCAGGGCGCCGACGAAAGAATGCAAAAGGAGTGGTTTCCCATAGCCTACGCTGGTTCGCAATACGCCAATCGACTGCCAATTGGCAAAAAAGAAATACTCGAAAACTTCAAATACGACGAAGTAAAACAGTTTTACCACGATTGGTACCGACCCGATTTGATGGCGGTAATAGCCGTGGGTGATTTTGATGTGGACGAAATTGAGAAAAAAATAAAAGCTCATTTCGGACCTATAAAAAATCCGACCAAGGAAAAGAAACGTACCTATTTTGAAATTCCGGAGCGCAACGAAATGGCGGTAAAAGTGCTTACCGACAAAGAAGCCTGGACATGTATGGTAAATATCAGCTACCAGGAACCATCGTTTACAGTAAAAAATATGGGCGACTACAAGCACCAAATGGCCATACAACTGTACAACATGATGATGAACGCGCGAATGGGAGAGTACCAAACGAAGGAAAATCCGCCTTTTTCTTATGCGTTTGCCTATTATGGCGGCAATGTGCGCACGAGAGATGAATATGCTGCAGTAGCGTACCTAAACGCCAATACCACCAAAGATGCCCTGCGGGTGCTGCTTACCGAAAACCGAAGGGCACAACTCTATGGTTTTACTCCCACCGAATTTGAAAGAGCAAAAAAAGAATACAAGCGCAGCTTGGAGTCGAAGTATAATGAACGCGACAAAACCGAGTCGAACAGGATAATATGGCAACTGGTATATGCCTTTTTGGGCGACAACCCCATGCCGGGTGTGGCTTTTGATTTTGAAACAGGCTCAAAACTTGTGGATATGATAGCGCTTGACGAAGTGAACAAACTGGCCGATACCTGGATTACGGGTAAAAAACCATTTATTTTGATAACCGCTCCCGAAAAAGACAAAGACTTTTTGCCCTCGGAAGCAGAAGTAAAAAGCGTTTATAATGAAATACAAAAAATAGAAATAAGCCCTTATGTAGATACCTACAACGATGCGCCGCTTATGACAGAAATGCCCGAAAAGGGGAAAATAATAAATGTAAATAAAAACGGGCCTTACGGTTCGGTGGTTTTTACACTAAACAACGGCGCAAAAGTGGTGTATAAAAAAACCGATTTTAAAAATGACGAAATCAGGTTCAGAGCCATTAGTCCGGGTGGTTATTATTTGTACAACGATGAGAGTTTAATACCCACGGCCAAGTCTATTACCGGGCCTATAAGTCGCTCGGGTTTGGGCGATTTTGACTACAGCGCGCTGCAAAAGTACCTGAGCGACAAGGTGGTATATACATGGCCTTATGTAAGCAACACCACCGAGGGTTTCTACGGAAATGCGTCGCCGCAGGATATTGAAACACTCATGCAAATGGTATATCTTTTCTTTACACAACCCAAAATAGACAATGCCGCCTTCGACTCTTATATATCAAGTAGAAAAACATTTATTCAAAATGATGAAAACTCGCCTGAGACTATTTTTTACCACAAACTTTATAATATTCTAAGCAATAACAATCCTTGGGCCGGATATATGAAAGTGGATGATTTGGCCAAGGTTGACAAAGAAAAATGCCTTGAACTCTATAAAGACCGTTTTGCCGATCCGGGTAAGTTCACTTTCATTTTTGTAGGGAATATCGACGAAAAACAACTGGCTTCCTTGTGCGAACAATACATTGGTGCTTTGAAAAACGAGGTAGAAAGAACAGAAGATTTTGGTTCAAAAGATGATTATTACCACGGTGGCGTGGTTGATGAAACCGTAAAGAAAGGGGTAGAACCCAAAAGCTCGGTTTCTATAGTTTTTTCGGGGGCGTTTAAATATGATAAATATAATAAACTTCATGGTGCGGCACTGGAAAAAGCACTTTCCATTCGCCTGCGCGAAGCCTTGCGCGAAGATCTTGGTGGTACTTATGGGGTGCGGGTTTCTGTGAGTGCACAACGACAACCACACGAGAATTATAGCATAGAAATAAGCTTCGGTTGCAGCCCCGAAAATGTTGACAAACTGGTAGAAACAACCTACAGGATTATCAATGAAATGATAAAAGATGGACCTGACGAATCAGAAATGACCAAGTTCAAGGAAACACTCATCCGCGAGCACGAAACCAATTTGCAAACCAATGCCTATTGGGAGAGGCAAATTCTTAATTATTTCGCTTTTGGCGACGAAGAAACCGATCCTAAAGCCTATAATGAAAAAGTAGCTGAGGTAACCGCCAAAGATGTGAAAAAACTAGCCAAGCAACTGCTCAACTTCAAAAGCAAAGTGCAGGTGGTATTAATGCCCGAAACCGAAACTGAATAAGATAATAGGTTGTGTTATAAAAAGGGGCTTCACATCGAAGCCCCTTTTTTTTATCAAGTAATTAATTTTCTATCGAATAAGTCAAAGCCCATTAAAGCCTCTATCAAAATATCCCCACCCAAATCTTCAATTTTCAATCTTGAATTTTGAATTTTCAATTTCAATCTCCAATTCACTTGTATTCAATAAGTTTACTCACGCCAACGGTTACAAAATGGTTGTCTATACCTTGGTTGGGGTGCATTATTCCTGCATTTGAAATATGCCTGAAATGGTATTGCAAATTGGTATAAATTGGTCCGTACAATCGGTGCTGCCAACCCATTACAAAATTGTCAGAAAAAATATAGCCTTTGTGTTGTTTTCTCGAATCCATCGTAATGTAGTGCGGCCCCGTGCCAATGCCCCAATACAAGCGGTTGTTTTTGCCAAACTCATGCTCATACCTGAAACCGAAGTTGCAGCCAAATTCAAGTTGTTTTATCAGTCCCGACACAAAAACCGGATTTATTTGCGGTTCTATATAGGTGAGAAAATGACCGGTCTTGTTGGCTATATTTTCCTTTTTGCCCAGGTTCCAACCCCAAAATCCTTTGAGCAGCAGCGGTTGGTAAATACTTCCATCGGGCATTTTTTCGCTAATGATTGAAATGGAAAGGGTAAAACCAATCTCGTGTTGAGAAAATCGGGTATTCTGTGCCAAAGCGGATGCAGAACCCACCAAGACAAACAATGCGGCTATCACAAAATTTTTCATACGAGCCAAAAGTAGCAAGGGTGGAAAAAATGTGCACAACAGCAGTTAAATTATTGGGTATTTTGTTGGCTTCTAACGCTGCTTATGTTCTTAATATACGATACCGAAACCACGGGTTTACCCAAAAATTACAACGCACCGCTCAGCGATTTCGACAACTGGCCACGCCTGGTGCAAATTGCCTGGCAACTGCACGATGAGAATGGTCATTTGCTTGATGCTCAAAACATTATAGTGCAACCCGATGGCTTTACCATTCCCTACAGCGCCGAAAAAATTCACGGAATTTCTAACCAACGGGCCCTTGACGAAGGCCGTCCACTCGCCGAAGTCCTGCATGCGTTCAACGAGGTTGTTAAAAAAGCCAACTACATTGTAGGGCACAACATTGAGTTCGACGTAAACATAGTGGGCAGTGAGTATTTGCGTTGCCAAATTGAAAGCGACCTTACCGAAAGAACGCAACTCGATACTAAAAACGAAACCATTGATTTCTGCGCTTTGCCCGGCGGTCGCGGCGGGCGTTTTAAGTTTCCCACCTTATCAGAGCTCCACGAAAAACTCTTCGGCAGCCGTTTTGAAGATGCCCACAATGCTGCCGCCGATGTGGAAGCAACCGCCCGCTGTTTCTTCAAACTGGTGCATATCAAGGTAATAGAACGCAGCGATATTGCCATTGACGAACAAATAATGGAGCACTTGGCGCAAGTGGCCAAGCAGATTCTCAGCAGCATAGACTATAGCAACGAGCAGCAGCGCGACGATACGCTGGAAATTGACAAAGAAGCCGCCAAGGATATTGATGCCGCTTTCGTGCACCTGCACAACCACACACAATACTCTGTGCTACAGGCAACAACGGAGCTTAACGCCATGATACAAAAAGCTGCTGCCGACGGCATGCCTGCCATAGCCATGACCGATATGGGCAATATGTACGGCGCGTTCAAATTTGTGTCGGCGGCGCTCAAGGCCAAAATAAAACCCATAGTGGGTTGCGAGCTAAACGTGTGTGCCGATATGTACAACACCAATATGAAGGACAATGGAAACCACATGGTGTTTTTGGCAAAAAACAAACGTGGCTACCACAACCTGGCCCGCCTGAGTACTTTGGCTATGGTTGAAGGCTTTTATTATGTGCCGCGAATTGACAAAAAAACCATTCTCCAAAACAAGGAAGACCTCATTGTCATTTCAGGTGGATTGTTTGGGGAAATTGCCCATTTGGTGCTCAATGTAGGAGAGGAGCAGGCCGAGGAAGCCGTGCTTTGGTGGAAAGAACATTTTGGCGATGACTTTTATCTGGAGTTGAACCGCCACGGCCTTGAAGAAGAAAACCACCTGAACGAAGTGCTGCTTCGTTTTGCCAAAAAGCACAGCATAAAGGTGGTGGCCGCCAACAATAGCTATTACCTTAACAAAGAAAACGCCTTTGCGCACGATGTTTTGTTGTGTGTAAAAGACAACGAGCTGGTAGAAACACCCAAGCGATATTTTGGTCGCAAAGGCAGAGATGCACGTTTTGGCTTTCCCAATGATGAGTTTTATGTAAAAACCCAACATGAAATGAAAGCCCTCTTTACCGATATTCCTGAGGCCATTGAAAACATACAGGAAATACTGGATAAAACCGAGGAATACAAACTGGAGAGCGATGTATTGCTGCCCAAATTCAACATTCCTGATGAGTTTAAAGATCCTGAAGATGAGAAAGATGGCGGCAAGCGCGGGGAGAACAACTACCTGCGCCACCTTACACTTGAAGGGGCCCGCAAGCGCTATGGCGAAATAACTCCCGATATTGCCGAGCGGCTCGATTTTGAGTTGGAAACCATTGCGCGTACCGGATATCCGGGCTACTTTCTCATTGTGCAGGACTTTTGCGATCAAGCGCGAAAAATGGGCGTTTCCGTAGGCCCCGGTCGTGGTTCGGCAGCGGGTTCGGCGGTGGCGTATTGTATAGGAATTACCAATGTAGATCCTATTAAATACGACCTCCTGTTTGAGCGTTTTCTCAATCCCGAGCGTGTGTCAATGCCCGATATTGATATTGACTTTGACGACGAGCGCCGCCAATGGATTATTGACTGGGTGGTAGAGAAATACGGTAAAACACAGGTATCGCAAATTATTACCTACGGAACGATGGCTGCAAAATCGGCCATTCGCGATACGGCAAGGGTAATGAACCTGCCGCTGAGCGAAGCCGACCAACTGGCCAAATTGGTGCCTGATGTGTCGCTTTCCAAAATATTTGGTCCGCGCGATGCGCTTAAGTCCAAGCTCAATTCTGAGGGCATGCAAAAAGCCGATGAGCTGATAAAAATTGCCGAAACCGACACCACACTAAAAGGCGATACCATAAAGCAGGCCAAGGTGTTGGAAGGCTCCGTACGGAATACCGGTATGCACGCCTGTGGGGTAATTATTGCGCCCTCGCCGCTTATAGACCACGTGCCTATGAGCAAAGCCAAAGACTCTGAACTGTTGGTAACACAGTTTGACAACAGCGTGGTAGAAAGCGCCGGTTTGCTCAAAATGGACTTTCTCGGTCTCAAAACCCTCACCATCATCCGCGATGCGATTGCCATAATTAAGGAAAGACACGGCGTAGAAATAAATCCGGATGACATTAGCCCGGAGGATGAAAAAACCTACGAACTGTACCAAAGGGGCGAAACCAACGGCACGTTTCAGTTTGAATCGGCGGGTATGCAGAAGTACCTGAAAGAGCTGAAACCCGACCGCTTTGAAGACCTTATAGCCATGAACGCCCTGTACCGCCCGGGTCCCTTGGAATATATTCCCAACTTTATTGCCCGCAAGCACGGTCGCGAAGAAATAGTGTACGACACACCCGAAATGGAAGAATTTCTGGCGGAAACCTATGGAATTACCGTGTATCAGGAGCAAGTAATGCTGCTCTCGCAAAAGATGGCCGGCTTTTCAAAAGGTCAGGCCGATGCCTTGCGAAAAGGTATGGGGAAAAAGAAAAAAGAGATTCTTGACGAGCTCAAACCAAAGTTTTTGGCCGGCTGCGAATCCAATGGCATTTCGGCAGAAAAAGCAGAAAAGGTGTGGAAAGACTGGGAAGCATTTGCGGCCTACGCTTTCAACAAATCGCACTCTACTTGCTACTCTGTGGTGGCTTTTCATACCGCTTATCTCAAAGCCAATTACCCGGCTGAGTACATGGCTTCGGTGCTTACCCACAACATGAGCGACATAAAAAAGGTAACATTTTTTATGGAAGAATGTAAGCGTATGGGCATAGAAGTGCTGGGACCCGACGTCAATGAATCGTTCAAAAAATTTACGGTTAACAAAGACGGGCAAATACGTTTTGGCCTTGGTGGTGTGAAAGGCGTAGGCGAAAGTGCCGTAGAAGCCATAGTAGAAGAGCGCGATGCCAACGGTCCGTATAAGGATATTTGGGATTTTGCCACACGGGTAAACCTGCGAGCGGTAAACAAAAAGTGCTTTGAATCGCTGGCCTACGCCGGTGGTTTTGATTTTGACAGCAACTACAGCAGGTCAACCTACTTCCACATAAGCCCGGGCGAAAAATACACCCTAATTGAAAAATCAATCCGTTTTGGCAATGAGGTAAAGGCAATTGAAGCATCTTCAACGGGTTCCTTGTTTGGCGAGCAGGAAGACGCCACACTAACCGCCCCCAAAGTTGACACCATTGACGAGTGGGCCTTGATGGAAAAACTGGAGCGCGAAAAAGAAGTGATAGGTTTTTACATTTCGGGCCACCCGCTTGATACCTACAAGCATGAAATTGAATGCTTTACCACCACCAATTTGTTTGAGTTGCAAGAGAAAAAAGTGGGAATATACACCGTGGCGGGCATTGTAACATCCGCCGTGCACCGCATTTCGAAAAACGGAAACAAATTTGGGCAGCTCACTATTGAAGACTACCACGGATCGCATTCCATGATGGCGTTCAAAGAAAGTTACTTAAAGTTTCAACACTTTTTTAAGGAAGGCGAAATACTATTACTCAAGCTTTCGGTGGAGCAAGACCGCTTTAGAAACCCACCTGAGCTTACTACCAAAATAATGGAGGTGATGCAAATGGAAGAAGCACGCGAACGCATTCCTAAAGAATTGACTATTACCCTAAATTTGCAAAGCATTTCAAGCACCATGGTAAATGACTTGGGAAGGTTGATAAATGAAAACCCCGGGAACTCTACCCTAATGGTGAATGTTTTGCACGAAGCCGAGAAAATGAGCTTGCCTCTGCGCTCTCACAAAAAGAAAGTGGAGATAAACAACCGTTTTTTAGGCACGCTTAAAGAATACGAACTCAATTTTCAATTAACAAAAACAAAATAGTACGAAATGGCACTAGAATTAACAGATGCAAATTTTCAGGAGACCATAAATTCAGGAAAACCCGTTATGGTTGATTTTTGGGCACAATGGTGCGGCCCTTGTTTAATGATTGCTCCCACGGTAGAAGAGTTGGCGAAGGAATATGACGGCAAGGTAATAATTGGCAAACTTGACGTGGACAACCACATGTCGGGTTCAAATTTTGGTGTGCGCAACATACCTACCATACTTTTCTTTAAAGACGGAAAAGTGGTTGACAAACAAGTAGGTGCGGTGCCAAAAGCCATTTTGAAACAAAAACTTGACAAGCTTGTAGAAGCATAAAGAGAAACTCAAAAAAGCGGAAACCGTTCTCGATTAATTTCGAGGGCGGTTTTTTTTTGCCCGTTAGTCCCGGCTTTTTTTAACAGCTTTTATACCCAAAGCAATCCGCCATATTTGCCAATTTTTAAGCCGCTTCACCGTTACTTTGTCCTCAACCTGTAAACGCTGCAAAGTTTGGATTCAACTACCGCAATAGATTATAAGCAACTGGAGCAATTTGGCTCTCTTGAATTGTTGGCAAAGCAAATTGTTGAAGGCTTTATTGTAGGCTTGCACAAAAGTCCGTTTCATGGTTTTTCAGTTGAATTTTCGGAGCACAGGCTGTACAACAAGGGCGAAAGCACCAAACACATTGACTGGAAATTGTATGCGCGTACCGACAAACTTTTTGTAAAAAAGTACGAAGAAGAAACCAACTTGCGCTGTCAGATTCTGCTCGATGTGAGTTCGTCAATGTATTATCCTTCGGCAGAAAAAAACAAGATGCTTTTTTCTATCTATGCCGCTGCCTCGCTCGTGCACTTGCTCAAAAAACAGCGCGATGCCTCGTGCCTTGCACTTTTTGCCGATAAGCTGGAAAATTACTTTCCACCGCGCTCAAGCAACACCCATATACAAATGATGTATGCGCAGCTTGAAGCACAAATGAAACGACCGGCACAAAGCAAAACCACCGCTGCGGCAGAAGCCATTCATCAGTTGGCCGAAATAATGCACCGTCGCTCATTGGTGGTTATTTTCAGCGATATGATGGACAATGAAGACAGCAGCGAGAAGCTGTTTTCGGCGCTTCAACACCTAAAATATAACAAACACGAGGTGCTGCTTTTCCACACGGTTGATAAGGCGAGCGAACTGGATTTTAGTTTTAGCAACGAACCGCGCAGGTTTATCGACATGGAAACCGGCCATACCATAAAGGCTTACCCCGCCGATGTAAAAGAGCAATATTTGAACTACATAACACAGTTTAGGAAAAACCTGGTGCTTAAATGCGCCCAATATGAAATTGATTTGGTGGAGGCTGATATTTCCAATGGTTTTGCGCAGGTGTTGTTGCCTTTTCTATTGCGTCGCCGAAAAATGATGTAATAGTGTCTGTAAGAAAGAGCCAATAACTTCGTTATGCTCAATTTGTATTCGGTCATTTACCAAAGTAAACTCCCATCATCCAAATTTTCGCAAGCCTCGTTCTTGACCCTTTCTTATCAGACACTGAGATCCCTTGCATGTAATACTGTCTGCAAGAAGGAGCTGATAACTTCGTTATGCTCAATTTGTATTCGGTTATTTAACAAAGTAAACTCCCATCATCCAAATTTTCGCAAGCCTTGTTCTTGACTCGTTCTGTAATTTATAATAAAACGCTTTGCACAATTAGACAATCCGCTATCTTTTATTGTTTGATGATTTTGGTAAATGATTGGGCGTTTTTCGTGTAAACTTTCACATAATACAATCCATCAGCAAAAGAAGTTAGGTTTATTGTCGCATTTCTACCTGTTGCAACCAATTCACCCGTGCTGTTAAATACTTGGTATGTCAACAAATCTGCCTTGCTTTTTATATAGAAAAGGCCCCTTGATGGATTGGGGTAAATCTGTAAATCTGTTGTGTTGAAATCGTTCATTCCAGTCTCGCAATGCATAATGTGTATGGTTCTCACAATTTTGCTGCTGTTGCCCGCTTGGTCGGTGGCGGTGTAGATGGCGGTATAATATCCTTCACTTTGAACCATTTGGGCCGTATCGATAGGCTGCTCACTGCTGTTCACATATTCCACCGAAACAGCCAACTCAGTTGAGTCATTATAATTGTCGGTAGCGATTATGCCCGGATCAAAAAATGATTGCCAGCGACAGTGTGTTATAAATGGTGCTTTAATGAGTTTTACATTTGGTTTTGTTAGGTCAACTACCTTAATTTCAAGCAGGGCTGTGTCCGATATATTTCCGCTAAAATCGCTTGCCACAAATTGTATGGTGTAGTTTCCGGTTTTGTTGGTATTATAGGTTCCAATTATTTGTAATAGGGGGTTAATGTCAAAATTGTCCTTTATCCACGGTTCAGGCAGCTTTATTTTATTCCCTACTTCCACCTCGAGTTTATGTAGCGGCAGCAACAATAACGGCGCTTTGCTATCGCGTACTATCACCACGCGATTGGCTGTTTTCGAACTGTTTCCGGCAGAATCAATGGCAGTGTAGGAGAGTTGAAACGTATCAAGTGCCTCGGTGTTTACAATTCCCGTTATTATTACTTTAGGTGATTTATCGTAATTGTCACTCACACGCCAGGCACTGTCTATATAGCTTTCATTCACTTCGGTATATACGCTGTCTTTGTCAGGCGAAAATGAAAACAAAGGGGCGGTGGTATCAACCACGGTAACCCACCTTCTAATAGAATCTTTGTTGCCTGCTCCATCAATGGTTGTATAGTAAATGGGGTAAGTGTTTGTTTTTGATGTGTTTACATAGCTTTTGGAATAACTTGCAACAATGCCGCTGCAACTGTCGTTAGCCGCAAATCCGGGGTCGGTGTATGTTTTGAATACGGCCACGGTATCATATTTTTTACCTTTCAGTTGTATTGCAGGTTGGGTTGAATCAGGTGTAACTATTATGATTCTGTTTGCTTTGGCTACATTGCCATTTGAGTCAGCTACCGTGTATTGCAGCAAATAAGTGCCGGGCGAATCCACTGTTACTTTGCCGTTTATTAGTATTTTTTTATCCAGTTTGCCGTCAACATTGTCCACAGCCGTTGCGCCATATTCGCGGTATGGGCGGCATTTTTCAAGGTACAGCGTGTCGGCTCCCATGAGTTTCAACTGCGGCGCTTCTTTGTCTTTAGTTATAATAAGGCCATAGTCTTCAAACTCGCCCGACAAATGCGGACCGCAGCCGTAGTCTGTTTTTCCAGCCGTATTGGTGCCAATTCGTATCCTGCTCAATCCATTGGCACAAGCTGTATCAAGCACAAATGAATCGATATAAATCTTTGTTTTTGAGGAGGGTTCAGAAAGGATCATTTCGTTCGGATCAAAATTGCCGTCGCCATCCATATCTATCCAAACCGCTCTTTGCATGGGGTAGTTGGTAGTTTTTCTCTCAATTTTTACTATATATTTTTCGCCCTTGGTCAATGTTGCTTTTTTGGAATAAGCAAAGTTGGTATAGCCTGCATTTTCATCACTTTTTTGTGTAATAAGTTGGTTGCCTTCAGCATCGTACAAACTAAAGGATGAAATACCTAAATCGCCCAGACTTGAAACCACCGAAGGAATGCAAAAATTCCTGACCCTGATGTACTTTTTTATAGTAAGGCTATCGCCACCCAGCGCATTGCGACAGCTGAGTTTGATGCCATAAAATCCTAATGAATCAAAGGCAAGAGCTATATCTTTGCTCGTATCGCTGCTGTTGTCCACAAAATTTACAGCAGTTTGCCTGTCTGTTTTCCACTTGAATTGCGTGGGGCCATTTTTACTTTTATTCATAATAAAAGCCGTGTCGCGCAGCTCTATGGTTCGGTAGATAGCTGCAAAACGTGCCTTTGGTGCCGTTAGGGGTTTTACCACCAACACATTTTTAATAAAAGTATCTTGTCGTCCACATTGTTTGGTTATAAGCCTTACTTGTTGCAAACCGGTTTTGTGCCAAGCGTATGCAACTGCTTTTCCTACCGCGTCAGGAATGCCATCATTATTAAAATCCCATATTGTTGACACAAACTTGTCGCCATTGTCACAGCTTATATTAGCGCTGCTGTGCAGAAAGACTGTGTCGGGAGCTATAATTTTTATCTGTGGCTTTTTAGTGTTGAAAGGCAGCACGGTATAGGTTATTTCATAGCCATCGGCCTGTGCAACGGCATCTGAGGTAAATTCAATTTTTGCTTTGCCACTTTTTGTCAGGTAGTTTCCGGGAGATAAAGGCAAACCATCCAATGAAGTAAATCCGCCATTATAGCCGTATTTTGCGTGTACGGCACTATCTGTACTGTTTATGCCGTCATATATTTTCAATAAATCGCCCGGGTTGGTTCCATAGTGGTAGGCGTTCAGGTCAATAAAATTCAGTTCCAATTGCAATTGGCCGCCACATCGTGGTTTAATCACAACATTTTGAAAATCATTGTTTTCATAGCTCCCTGTTGCTCCGCCACCATCGTAAATTATCCCAAAATTATCGCGCAGTGTATCGCTTAGGTAGCTGCTGCTTTGGTGCTTGGTGTAGGGGGTGGCTACTTCAAAATAATTAACTTCACAAAGTTTGTCTTCACCCATTTTGTTTTTTACCAATAGTGCAAGTGTATATTTCCCTGTTTGGCTGAAACTAATTATTGGTCGGGCATTTTCAGCACTTCCACTCAGGTATTCAAAACATTTTTTTCCATCTACTATTTCGGGCAAAATAACCCACTTTCTGCTTTCCACCCCATTTTCTGAATTGTCAAATAGGGCCACCTTTTCGCCGGGCATCAGGTAGTTTTTGTCAGCAATAAAATGTGCAACAGGCTTTTGCGTAATGGGTGATGTAATAAAACTATCTGAAAACTGCCTTGTAATTACAGTACTGTTATCGCAGCTTTCGGCCAAGGCTTGCATGGTTATTATGTTTTTACCGGTAATTTTGGGTATATAGTTCAAGTTGAAACAGCTTGTATCAAAAACGCCATCGTGGTTCAGGTCCCATAGGTATTTGGTGTTTTTATATGATGAAAAGCTCAGGTTATTCAAGTTGGCCAAATCATGGTCATAAACCAATGTATCGGTGCTGAATGTAGCTTTAAGACTGTCTTCAGCCCGGAGCCATAGATAATAATCTTCTGCGGAACCATAAGCAAGGCTTGCACAAGGGTCGCTTATCGAATAGCTATAATATTCGCCAATAATGCGCATTTTTTTAAGACCTGCCGCCACTCCGCAGGGGCTTACCAGGGTAGTTGATGTGGTTTCAGATGCGTTCAGACGGGCTGATGTAAATACTTTTTCGCTTTCTGTCCAATAGCCATCGCCGTTCCAATCTATCCAAATATGTATGGTTTCATCAAAAAATGAACCTGCTCGTACCGTTACATGCAAGCTGTCGTTTTTGAGAATATTGATTGGTTTTTTTATAATACTTTGAATGGAATCGTTGGTACTGTAGTGGGTAAATTGGTTGATTTGGACTTTGGTTGGCCCCACTTGGTAGTTGCTCAATGATGTTTTTGTGACCGGGCAGCTTAAATTCCAGGGCTTTGCGGCCACATAGCGTTCGCCCTTCGGATTCCCCTTGGCCGGATTTATGTTTTTTCTACCCACTTTCAAGGAGCGCAACTCAGCGTCGAACCAAGCGCCGAATTGCACTTTGCTCGAAATATCAAAGCATAGCACAAAACAATTGAGCCCGTTTTGCAGGGCAACGCTATCGGTAAGCAAAAGCGCTGCGCCCGGATGGTCTTTTGCGGCAAAAGCTTGTACAGCAAGAGCTTGGGTGGGTACATAAGTTTGAGCTGTGGCAAACAGCCTTGCCCTCAAAATTTCGGCAGTTTTCTTCGCTTTCAGGTTGAATGAAAAATCTTTGGCATAAACGGTATCGTTGCTCGAAATACCGCTCAAATAAACCATGAAGGCAATGATCTTGGCATCGGTTTGTCCGGCAAACATGCTGTCGGTCAGCTGTTTTGTGGCTACGGAATCAACAACAAATTTGCCTGCGGCCACAGCGGGTTTCGACCAAAGAAAAGACCAGCAAACGATGGCCAACAAAAAAGGAATGCGCATTTTCGGGGTCAACAACATGGTTATTTTGGCAAAGCCAAAAGTAGCAAAAAAACTATGCCCTCCTGCCTTACAGCCATTTTGATGTGTAACGGTAATTTTGCGGCATGACCAACTTGGAAAGCCGACACGGCAGCGACGATGAGTTTTATGAGCATTACCGGGTAGAAGCCGACCCCAACCAAGGGCCTTTGCGTATAGATAAGTTTTTGTCAAACAGGCTGTTGAATGCTTCAAGAAACCGTATTCAGAATGCAAGCAAAAACGGTTTTATACGGGTAAACAATATAGCTGTTAAGCAAAATTACCGCATCAAAGGGGGCGATGTGGTTACCGTGGTTTTGCCGCATCCACCGCGCAACAAAGAGTTGATTCCGCAGGAACTTGACCTCGATTTTGTATATGAAGACGACCACGTAATAGTGGTAAACAAGGCGCCGGGTATGGTGGTGCACCCGGGTTATGGCAACTACAGCGGTACCTTGGTAAATGGTTTGGTGCATCATTTCAGCAATTTGCCGGGCTTTCAGTCAGAAAATCCACGCCCCGGGCTCGTGCACCGAATTGACAAAGACACTTCAGGACTTTTGGTTATTGCCAAAACCGAAGAAAGCATGACGCACCTTGCCAATCAGTTTTTTTACCACACCATTGACCGTACGTATTTTGCACTTGTATGGGGCAATGTGAAGGAAGATGCGGGTACTATTGACAATTTTTTAGCCCGAAGCCCGCGCGATAGAAAACTGGTGGCTGTGACCCAAAACGAGGAAGAAGGCAAACGCGCCATTACGCATTACAAGGTATTGGAGCGCTACGGTTTTGCCACCGCCGTTTCGTGCACACTTGAAACGGGTAGAACCCACCAAATCAGGGCGCATTTCAAACATTTGGGGCATCAGCTCTTTAACGATGCGGCATACGGTGGCGATGTTATTACTTCCTTTACCTCCTTCAACAGGTTCAAAACTTTTATAGAAAATACCTTTAAAATATTGCCGCGACAGGCTTTGCACGCCGGCGTTTTGGGATTTACCCATCCGCACACTGGCAAATACATGCATTTTGAACAAGCCTTGCCCGCCGATATTGCTGAAGCTCAGGAACGGTTCAGAAATTTTGCAGGCAGTTACCAACAAAAATTATAATTTATGCAGCAGGTTGAGATTTTTATAACTTGTATGATAGATCAGTTTTTCCCTTCGGTAGGTTGGAGCATGGTAAAAGTGCTCGAAAAACTAGATTGCGAAGTGAAATACAATCCCAACCAAACCTGTTGTGGTATGCCCGGTTACTACCGCGGTCACCGCGAAAGCACCAAGGAAGTAGCGACGAAATTTTTGGAGGATTTCAATTCAAAAAACAAAATTGTGGCACCTTCGGCTGCCTGTGTCAATATGGTAGCCAATTCTTATGATACTTTTTTTAAAAATACCTCAAACCACAATGTGTACCGCGGTTTGCAGTCGCGCGTTTTTGAGTTGAGTGATTTTTTAATCAACGACTTGAAAGTGAAGGAGCTGCCATCGGTTTTCAATAAAAAAGTAGCCTACCACCACCACTGCCTTTCGCTCAATACCCTGGGTTTGGAAAGCGAACCCTTGCAATTGTTGCAGATGGTAAAAGGCTTGCAGTTGGTGCATACACAAGCACCCGGTTTTTGCTGCGGCTACGGCGGCGATTTTGCTGCCAACAACGAAACAGAAGCGGTGGAAAGAGCTAATAAATTGATGGATATATATGAAAAGGCGGGAGCCGAGGTGGTGGTGAGCAATGATTATAATTGCTTGTTTCATTTTGAAAGTATAACAAAAAAGTCGGGTCGAAACATCAGTTTTATGCATCTTGCTGAAGTGTTGGCTCAAGGATTTTAAATAATATGGAGTATAAAATAATAGCAGAAAAAAAGCTCAACCATTTTATAGAAAGCACCTTTTTGGCGCTGGGTTTCAGTCAGGAAGAAAGCAGCAATGCCGCACGTGTATTGGTTCTATCTGACCTCCGTGGCATTGAATCGCATGGCTGCGCGCGGCTGCACGGCTACATAAGGTTGGTTGATGCCGGAAAAATAAAACCCAAGGCAAACCCATTTGTGGAGCGCGAAAAATTTTCGACTGCCACGCTGAATGCCGATGGCGGACTGGGCCTGCACATGGGAACCAAAGCGATGGAACTGGCTATAGAAAAAGCAGAAAAATATGGCTCCGGTTGGGTTGCGGTCAAGAATTCAAGTCATTTTGGTGTAGCGGTAGGGCATATTATGAAAGCCCTTGAAAAAGGAATGATTGCTTTTTCGCTTACCAATGCTAGCCCCTTGGTGGCACCGGCAGGCGGCAAGGAGCGTTTGTTGGGCACCAACCCAATTTGTTATGGTTTTCCGGCACACAACAAGTCCCCTTTTATACTTGACATGGCAACCACCGTGGTGGCCAATGGCAAGCTTGAAGTAGCCGCTCGTAAAGGCGTTGAAATACCGCTGGGCTATGCGCAAAACAAAGAGGGTGAGCCAACTACCAATCCGAAAATTTTGGCCGAAGGCGGCAGTATGGTTCCGCTGGGCAGCGATTTAGAGCATTCAAGCTACAAGGGATACGGCCTTGGAAGTGTGGTAGATATATTGACCGGCGTATTGAGTGGCGCCAACTTTGGCCCCTGGGTGCCGCCCTTCGTTCCTTTTCTCAACCAAATTGAAGAAAATGTGGGCGAAGGAATTGGCCATTTTGTAGGCGTGTGGCAAGTTGAAGGTTTTATGGATTTGCCACAATTTACCGCCCGCATGGACAAATGGATAGAGCGATTTGCCGGTTCGAAACCCGCAAATGGCGTAGATAAAGTGTTTATTCCCGGCGAAAAAGAATATTTGCTAAGCCTGGAGCGACAAAAAAACGGAATTCCCATTTACCATAAAGTTTGGGAAAATCTGGTGGAAATTGATCAACGATTCAGCCTAAATATCCTCATCTGATGATTGCACAAAGTACTATTGACTTTCTACAACTGCTTAGTGAAAATAATAATAAAGAGTGGTTTAACAACCACCACGACGATTATAACCAAGCCCGCGACAATGCCCGCGAATTTGTGCAGGAACTAATAAGCGGAATAGCTGAATTTGACCACCATCTTGAAGGACTTGAGGCCGAAGATTGCATGTTCAGAATTTACCGCGACACCAAACAAATGGGCAATGCGGCGCCTTACAAGACACATTTTGGTGCTTACATAGCCTTGGGCGGACGCAATTCAAATTATGCGGGATATTATTTTAAAGTAGCGGCAGAAAATAGTATGCTTGGCGGCGGCATGTACCAACCCGGCACACCTGTACTGCGCAAAATAAGACAGGAAATAGACAACAATCCGTCGCAATTGCTCGATATTATAGAAACCAATGAATTTAAGCAATTATTTGGCGAGGTGGTCGGCGAAAAACTCGATACTGCACCCAAAGGATATCCGCGCGACCACGAGCATATTGAATTGCTAAAACTAAAAAGTTATTTTGTAGTGCACAGCATAGCCCATGCAGAATTAACCCAAAGCAACAGCGCCGCCAAATTGGTGGCCATATACAAGGCTATGCACCCCTTTAACCGATTTTTAAATGAAACTTTTATAAGCTGATGAACGAATTGGAAATGAATATCGACCTGTTGGAACGTCGTCCAAAATTTGCAAAAGCCATTTTGTCAAGAAATTATCCCTTCACTTTGGAGCAATTGGAGCAATATGGCGAACGCCTCAACTGGCAGTTGGTAAGCAGCAACCACAAAATGAAGTGGACCGAAGACATAATAAGCCGATTTGCCGATTTATGGGACTGGGATATTTTGAGTTACAGCCCTTCCTTACCGTGGTCTCACGAGTTGATCAACAACTTTGCCGACCGCTGGAATGTGATGAGTATGAGCGAGAATGAACATGTGCCCTGGAGCATGGAATTACTTGAAAACCACAAGGAAAGTTGGGTATGGCCCTACATTTCGGCCAATAAGGGCTTGCCCTGGTCTGCCGAACTTATTGCGCATTTTGCCGATGTGCTCGATTTTACTACACTAAGTGCCAATACGGCATTGCCCTGGAGCGAAGAACTCATCAACCAATTTGCTGACAAATGGGAATGGGAAGTGCTGGCAGCCAATAAGGCCCTGCCCATGAGCATGGAACTAATAGAAAAATACCTGGGCAAGTGGAGTTGGCAATCGCTTACACTCAACGAAAACCTGCCTTGGAACGAAGTGTTGGAAAAATACCGCGACGAAGTTGATTTGTGGTTTGCAAGTGCCAATGGCAAGTTTCCATGGACATTTGATTTATTGCAAAACAACCGCGAAGAGGTGAACTTTTTCGTATTGAGCAGTACCAAAAACATGCAATGGCAAGTGGAATGGCTCAGGGCATTTGCCGACGAACTGCACTGGGGAAATGACGGTATAAGTGCCAATGAAGCAATGGATTGGAACGATGACTTGATAGAAGAATTCAGCGATAAATTGGATTTTTTTGGCGACTTTGGCTTGGCCGGAAATGCCGCTTTGCCTTGGTCAGTTGCCCTGCTCGAAAAATATAAAGACCACTGGAATTGGTCGCGGCTGGCCCTGAACCGTGAATTGTGGAACAAAATGTTTCAAAATTCGTTGGAGCAAATGGATGCTGACAAGCTGTTGGTGGTTTGATGAATTTTTATGCCTGAGCGAAAATGTAACCAACTCGGGTATGCACCAAATAAAAACCGGATGCCTTCACGTATAAAAGGACATCCGGTTTGTTTTGATATAAAAAATGCCTAGAAAAATCCATTGATAAAACCAGCCGGTTTCTCATCACCACCGGGTTTTTCCATTTCTTCTTTGTCTTCATCGGTAGCCGGCAAAATAATAAAATCACCTTTTTCCTTTGACACTTTGTACAAAGTATTGTTCATCATAATGAGCCAAGTTGACTCGTTGAGCCCCTGAGTGGTTACGTAGGCTTCCAATTTATTATCTTTAAAAAATAGAAACAGGTTTTGCATCGATTCGCGGTAAATGGGATCTCCTTCGGTTTCGCCGCCTATTTCCACGGCTTTTTTAGGATTTACTTCGCGCTCAATAAGGCGGTACCAATAGCTGTAAATGGTGTATTCGCCGGTTTGTGCGCTAAGTACGTTGTAGGGCACTTGCCCCAGGGTATTTACCACCTCGCCATAGCTGCTGTTCAGTTTTAGCTGTAGTATTTTTTCAATCGACACAAACTTGGGTTGTATGGGTTCAACCGTGGTTGTGTAAGTGGTAGGGAAACAAGATGTTGCAAATAACAGCACAGATAGGCTGAAAATAAATAATAGAGCTCTCATAATTTGTATTTTAGGTTTAGTTTATGCAATTGAATTTTATATGGAAGGCGGTTGGGTATTATTTGGCTACTATGGACAATAAGGGCATTTTGGAAAGGAACCTGAACCGTCGTCCCATTCATAATACAGGCGACAAGCCACATCGCGGTGATCGGTTTCGCCCGCACAATCGTACAAATAGGCAGTTTTGCATTGCGAATCGATTTGGACATTGAACTCGGGACCTTTATAATTGGACATGTCGCAGTTGGCACCTCCGCCGCCACCACCGCTACTGCTGCCACCGCTACTGCTGCCACCGCCTGAGTAGTAGCCGTTTGAGCCGGGTGTATTGGCTCCATCGGGCGAGATGAAATATACATCGCCGTCTTTCCACGAAACCGAGCTGCCGCCTTTTTCGGTATATCCCAGGTTTTTGCACGATTCGGAGCTGTAGTGGTGCGAGCCAATGTTGCTCGATTCGCAAACATCAGCACTCTCTGATGTCTCGCAATAATAATACGTGTTGCCTGAGGTGGTGCTCATTTTGCTCTCGCACACACCCGGCCAATTCATGTCAAGGTTGCACGCCGAGATTACGGTGAGCATGAACAGCGTGCTGACTAGGGTAAATGTTTTCAAAATATAGAGATTTAAGGTTGTACAATCAAAACAATGGGCTTTCATCCAACTGCGAAAAGCGAGCTGGTAAAAGCTGCGTTAAATGCGCAAATTGCTACATGAAATACCTGAGCGGCATCAATTGCAACTGCCCGCCGGAGACTCTACCTGCGGTTTGCTGCCTGCATTTTTCAAGCTGTAGTCAATAAGGGCTTCCAATTCTTCAGGTTTTCTAAGGCCAACCAATATGCGGTTGTTTACCACAAAAGTGGGGGTGGCCGTAATGCCTGCCACGCCTGCCAAAAACTTGCTGCTCGACATTTCGCTGCGATACACATTGTCCATGCTATCGGCAGGAAATTGCGCCATTTCATCATTTATAAATTGCGCTGCATTAAATGCCGGATCTATTATGTTTTTCAAAAAGGCGTCAAACGTTTTTCGTTGAAAATAACGGTGTGCCACTACCGCCAACTGCGGAGCCTGCGCGTGCCGCTCCAATGGATGGTCTTTAAATACAATTTTCAAAGCACCTTTGCGCACGTATTTTTCCATAAGTAAAGGCAATTGGTCTTTGATAAACAACTTGCAATAGGGGCAATCATAATCAACAAAGGCGAGCATGGTAACCGGCGCATCGGCAGGCCCGATAAATGGATTATTACCTTCGGGCATTAGAGATAGCCGCGGTTTTTCCATTTGCGGTTCATCATTATGCGCTGCATTTGGCCCCGCACTTTGGTGGATGTTAATATACAAATTGGAAACTCCTATGACCAAAAGGAGCAACATACCAATGGTGAGTAAATTTTTGTTCATATAATATAAAAACTATTTGCAGTAAAGGTATTTGGGTAAAGAATCGGTTTCATTGTGGTATTAGGAATACGGTTTAGACATCACATAGCAGGTGTACCGAATTCGTATTAAGGATGCCGGTAAAATTGTTTTGAAATTCACAATTGCTTTTTGTTGTTTTGATTTCCGTTTCGGTTGTTAGCATTATAGATACATTATCATTGTCTTCTAAGGACTCCGGTCCAACTGCCAGGGGCTGAGTGAAATATCCGTTGTTTGGATGAGCGTACATTGAACCTGAAAGTCACGCCAAAATATAGGTCAGTTATATTTAATGTTTCACCATCATAGTTGATTGAAAACGGCTCTTCCGGTGCGTATTCTTGCCATTCCGATGGGCTTCCATTTGCGTACATTCTATGCTTGGCACTTGTGCTATGTCCATTGGCATCAAAAACATAAATATCATCTTGGTATGGTTTTGTTGTGTCCGCGGGGTCAAAATAATTCAATTGCCAAGTACCCTCATAATTGAAATTGATTACTTCCAATTCTGCATCGAGTTCCTTTGAGCTGATGGTATATGGGCCGTAAGGCAATACCAATTTAAACCTGAATTGCTGACTTACCTTTTCATCAGTAGTAAAATGAAGTTGCGGATTGCCTCCGTATTGAGGAATAACTTCACCGCGCACTGCGCTGTTGTTGGTAACAACCATCTGAAGCCTGCTAAAGTCCTGTGGATCATATTTCTTCTTAATATCATTGCTTACAACTTTGGCATTTTCTACGTTCAACCTTCTGCACAAATCTTCTATTAGACCCATACATTCAAATAATACACCTAAGTCGGCCACATTGGCATCAAGGTTTTTATTGGGCGATCGTGTTTCAAATGAATAAGTTATTTCTTTTGGTGTCTCTTTGAATTTTAAGACATCTTTAAATACCGCCACTTCTGCAGTTACATTGTCCACAGGAACGAATGCCCATTTAGCCAGTTCTACTGATGCGCCTACTGCTCTTTTTATACCTTTTATTACGGTATTTCTAAACAGCACTGCGCCAATAATTGAACCGGGCAAGGCGCCAACACCTGCAAAGAATGATCCTGCTATTCCACCCACAACCGCCGGTAGGGTGGCCTGTCTTACACCAAACCTGAATTCATTGATTAAGCATTTGGCTTTTTCCCAATCTTTTTCAGTTTCGCATGTAGCTTTTTTAAAGCTGCCGTCTTGGTAAATGCCATCTAATATCCTGTTGAGTTCATCCAAAGCTTCGCGGTTGGCATTGATAAACTGCATGGCCTGCTGCTGCTCTTCCATCGATAGATTTTTGAACTGCTCCACGGCCCACTTGGTGCTGTCGCGCATTGTTTCAATAGCGGCAATTTGGGCTTCCTTGTCGGTAATAAATCCCATGCTGTCCATTTTTAGCACATGGACTTTCATGTCATCAAAATCCTTATCGTAGTTACCCACAAAGGCGCTTAGTTCTTGCAACGGGGCTTGCACTTTTGCGGCTTCCGTAATGGATAATGATAAATTGTAGTTTAATGATTGTAACTTAAGATCATAATCACCTGTGGGCACATCAGGTACTAAAAAAGATAATCGACTGTCATCAGTTTTCTTAAATACCATAACTTTATCACCCAGCCTGCCTTCAAACGTATCCTGACTGAATGTTTGGCTGCTGCGTACGACACCAATTTCATACGCTTTGAATGCGTATTTGTTTAAGCGTAAGGTAAATGTGTCCTGTGTATTATTGTTGTTGTCCGGTGGAACATCCTTCTTGCCACAATTAGCCGCAACAAATGCCAGCAGCACAATAGCCAAAAGGCCGGATAATAATTTGATGGACTTCATGCAATTGATTTTAAGGAGACCATTATGGTAGCGCTGGGAAATGTTTCCATAGGTTTGGATACATTCCACAATGAAAATAAATAGATGATTGAGAAATTCGCTCGTGGTGGGTAATGTTCGGTATGCCTTGCCATGCAATAATCACTTTAAATTTATCTAATGACTCATTCACCAGATATTATGATGGATATTACCGAACGCTTTCATGGGCAATACTACAAATTATTTGTTAACATCGGTTAAAATATTACTATCTTTTGTAATGCGTACTGCTGATACTTATCTCATTTTTACTGTCAAAGTATATGGAATATGTATCGTAACGCAAAAATTCGCAGGTATTTCCATTGAGTACCATAATGTCAATGGTGCAATTTTGGTCGTCGTAGTTGGTCCATATTTCGTCGCCCACATTGAAACAACAGTCGCTTGGAGCGCTGGTAACTCGACCGCTGCTGCCTGAGAAACTCACCTTGAGGCCGTCGCAACCGTAGCTGGAGTTGTACCTTGTCCAAGAGCCACTCATTGAATAATCGCAGCCACCACTGCCGCCTGAATTGCCACCGCTTCCACCTGTATTGCCATTTACATTGGCTCTTACAATACTTGCCGCGCAATTGCTATTGGCATAGTCACAGTCGGCGTAGCATGAGTTGTCGTCAGAGCAATAATAAGGGGTGCCTTCGGGGCAACATCCGGCGCTGCTTACGGGGTAGTAGCCACTGTTGCAATTTGCAGTGCCATTATATTGTGTGTAAGGGCAGTTGTCTTGCGTGGTGCTGCAACCGCTCCATACAAAACAGATAAGCACTGTTGTATAAAAATACTTCATCTTGTTTGGGTTAAATATTCCTGGTTGCAATATGTTGCTTCTTCGGCTAAACAGCCCGATGTTGTGTATGAATGACATAAAAAGCGACATGAAATGCATAAAGTGCCTTGAGCGCAGTTCACTTCATTGGAAGAAGTTGCGCAGGCTATTGTGCTGCAAAGCGCAAAAGCTCACAATAGAATAGGTGAGGGGTTTGCTGCTTCGTGAACAGCAAATGAAGGAGACCCGCCAAGATTGGAAGCCTCCTTCAATCACTGTTCTACAGTAAGTCCCTGAACTAAACCAAATATTTTTTCAGTAAAAAACCAAGTGCAATGGAGCAGTGAGCGTTGTTATTCACTCACGGTAAAAGAGGTACTTGCGCTGAAGTAGTCTTTACCTTCTTTTCCTGTGCCTATGCCGCCATCGCACTTGGGGTATGCTTCTATTTTAAAGGTGAAATCGCCCGCGGTGGTGGGGCTGAATTCCACGCTGTAAACTGCAGTGGCTTTTATACCGGTTTCTGAGGTTACCGTGGCGCCGGTCTTGTCAGAAATCCACCAAGCCGCGCAGTCGTAGTCGGCATTGCTGAATGCCGTGGCGAAGGTGATGGTTTCACCTACTTTGAGTGATGACTTGTCTGCCGAAACAGTGATGTCAACTTTGTCTTTGTTGCAACTGCTCAAGAGCAGACCTGCACAAAGCACTAAGGCAAGGATTGTAAAATGTTTCATTTCTCGTATTGAATTGTATAGCGCCACAAGAATAAAACGCAACAATTGTTGGCGCTGCGGCCACGACACGAAATGCACAAAATGAAGCATGAAATGTAGCTTGTGATGCTTTTTGTGCCACTTTGTGCGGCTTTTTGTAGGGTAGTTCACATGGAAATTGCCACGAAAAAGGCCCTGATTGGGCAGTGATTATTCGCTTCTTTGGTAGGGCTGCGTATAGTAGGGGTAGGGCAGCTCATCGGTGGTTTCATACATAAACAGCGACATGGGTTTGCCGTTGAGCCAATCTACCCAACCCCATTTGCCGTCCTTTTTCATTGCCAGTTTTGCCTCGCCATCGGCGGTAAATCTTTTGTAGTCGTCATACTCGCAGGGCACGCTTTGCATAGAGTCGGCCGGCAACTCGTAGCTCCAGGCCGAAAGGTAAATGCCCACTTTTCCATTTTTGTAAACTGCCGTGTAGGTGGCGTTGAAAGGGAAAAAGCGGAGACTATCAAATTGCGGTGGAATCAAAAGCTTGTATTTTTTTTCGCTGAAGCACTGTACCATGCCCCACAAATGGCTATCGGCTTTGCGAAATTTAAATACACCATCGCCGTTTTCTGCATCGGGCACCACTATATCGGCATTCAACATTTTTTTGGTGGCCTTGTGCAAGGGTATATACCATTCGTTGAGCCAAATAAGCGGCACATCGCTTTGGCTATTGCACACGGCAGGCACTATGGCATATCCGCTTGGGTGCAGCAAGCCCCATTGGCCATTTTGCTTACAAAAAATATAATCGCGTCCGCCAACGGTTTTCCGTATGATTTTGTCGTAGGAAAAGCTTGTGTTTTTCTGTTCAAAAGGATAGTCTATTATATTTGGCAAGATGCCATATTTGCCGTTTATAATAGCTATGGAATATTCATCGGTAAATAATTGACCTTGACCCAGAGAATCGAACAGGGGCGGCAGTACTACCTCGTACCTCACCTGTTGTGCACCGGCCATGGTGTCCAATTGGTAAACGCCCCACTTATTGTCTTTTTTAAGGCATACCAAGGCCATATCATATTCATCGCTTATCCATGTTAATTTACTTAATTTCAGTTTTTTGCAAATTATGGTTTCATTGGTTTGCTGGCCAAATAAGCTATGACACAGCATGAGAAACAATAGGGGGAATATGATTTTGGAGGGCATGATTAGTATATATGGTCTGTAGATCAAATATAATTAAATAGGCACTTCAACTACTTCATATCCACTGTTTTTCATGGATTCCTTTATGCGCTGAATGGAGTTTTCTATAATGGTTTTGCGTTCGGCCACACTGTCGTAGTTGAGCGTATGGTTGGTTATTTCCACCTCGTTCATTCCGTTCCAGTCAAGGTCGTGTTGGGTTATCACCTTGTCTTTCAAGTCGCCCAAATAGCCGTATAAGTTGTCTTCTACCGCATCAAGAAATTTTTGTGCCTGTGGGGTCATGCGCGTTTCGGCATCGGAAGTAAACACCCATTTTTCGCCACTCAGCTGCGCCGCTCCGGGCATATAATAAGCTCTGGTGATGAAGCACTTTTTGTCATCATCGCTTTTTATAAAGTAAAAGCCAAACACGCCTTTGTATGGCAATGCTTGGTAAACCGTATCCTGCACGGTAGGTGTTTCGTTGCAACCCCACACGCGCACCAACAGTTTGCTGCCACCTTGCGCTCTTGCTTCGGCCATCGCTATATTTTCAGCTTCCGTTTTGTTCGCACCTACACCCCATCCATAGAGGTAAGGGTTGCCTTCCTCAACCACATACACGCCAGATCCACCTTTAAAATTGAGCACTACGTGGCAGTTTCCACCCCGTTTTCGGCATTCTTCAAGGGCGCGGTTGTCGGCTTCGGCATAGCTTGCATAGTTTACCGCCCAACCATAAAATTCGCCGTTGCGGGCGTCAATGGCAAGGCTTGCATAGTCGCCGGTGGGCAGCATGGTTGAAGCGCTTGCAACTATAGAAAGTGCCAATACAAAACAGGCTTTGATGCTGTAGTTCAGTGTTTTATTCATGTTTTTTGTTTTTTTTCGGTTGGAATGTTATGGTCTTCTTGCTAGGTGTAGCACGGAGGGTTTGCTGAAACTCGTTTGGCCTGCTGCACAGGCATACAAGTATAGGGCAATAGGGGTTGCGCAATTTGTGCAAACGGAAATTGCTGCACGAAATGCCAAAAAGTTGTCATGAAATGAAGGAAGTAACTAATTGTAGAACAATCAATTTGCAAAAATCTACTTCATTTATGTGATGCAGGGCGCTCTTGGTTTGTTTGAAATTAGCGGCCATCAGACTACTTTCGTTGTCGTAAGAAAGGTGATTTTTATGGCATTTTCAAGAAAAGTATGGTTGGTGGCTATGCTTTTTGTGCTGTGGTGTGCACATGCCAATTGTGCTGATGACATACGGTTGCTTGATGATGTAAGTAGCTGGCCCACAGTGCTCAACAGCCATACGCTTGTATATGCTAATGATCAAAATTTGTCGGCAGCTGAAATGTACAAACTCATTGAAAACCAAGAGATTGAGCCAATAAACAACAAAGCTTCCCAGGGATTTTCAAACAAATTGTTTTGGGTGCTCATTCGCCTTTCTCAACCGCTGCCCACTGCTGAAGACCATTTGGCCTTGGAGCTTCAAAATCCGCATATCGATTTTACCCAACTCTATAAAATAACCCACACAGGGCCTGAATTGGTAGGCGAAGGCGGTGACAAAATTCCATTTGACAAACGCAGCTACAACCACCGAAATTTTGTGTTTGACCTTGCCAACGAACCGGCTACCTACCTAATGCTCGTTGACAAGCGAAATGCGGCGGTTAGTTTTCCGCTTTGGTTGTGGCCTATGAAGGCATTTCAAGACAACGAGTTGCGCTACTCCGTTTTCTTCGGATTCTTGTTTGGTGTTATTTTTATCGTAGGGCTTGTGTCTATTGCCCTTGGGTTTGTTACCCACCAACAAACCTTCAGCTATTATGGTTTGTATGCGCTGTTGCTCAATTTATATATTATAGTTTCCACCGGTTACGCTTTTCAGTATATCTACCCGCATTCGGCATCAATTAACAACTATGCGCGCCTGCTACTTGTGGATTTTATAGCCATTGCCAGCATACAGTTCACTACTTCGTTTCTCAATACGGCACGTATTGCGCCTGCAATCCACCGTATTTTTATGGTGATTCGGGCCGCTTTTGTAGCCTTGTTTGTGCTTTGGTTGTTGTTTTTCAATTTTTTTGACCATCATGTCATGTGGGTGCTCAATGTGGTTTACACCCTGCTGCTCTTCAATTTTGTGTGTATGTTTGCGGCGGCAGTCAAGGCGCTTAACTCCAATAAAAGTCAGGCTTTGTTGTTTGTCTCGGCTTTTGGTGCGCTCATACTTTCATCGCTGGTGTATATTATGGTTGAATATGGTTTAATAGAAGAAACCGCTTTTAAGATCAATCCTTTTATTATCGGCTCGGCTGTAGAAATTCTGGTGCTTGCCATTGCACTCATTTTCAGGTTTCAAACTATATTAAATGAGCGGCACAGCTTGCAAAATGCTTTTTTTGAAGTGGCGGAGCTCAACGATAAAATCATGTTGGAAAATGAGAGCCTCAGAAAATTGAAACGTCCTGCAGTCCAGGCGGTTCAAGCCAATCCAACCGAAAAATTGCCTGAACAGTTGTTGCTCAAAAATAAAACGGTACTTGCCCTGCGCAGCATAATTTATATTTCGGTAAATGCGCGCTACCTGGAGTATTATTTGGCCGACAAACAAAACCCTGTAATAGACCGAAATACACTGAAGGAAATAATAAGTCTCTTACCTGCCGAAAATTTCATACAAATTCATCGGGCTTTTGTGGTTAATATCAATTACATACAAAAAATAAAATCAAATGAAGTGCTGCTTCATGGCGGGCTCGTAGTGCCAATGTCGCGGACCTACAAAGAGGCCGTTTCCACGGCTTTCGATCGGGCGCAACACGTGCTCAGCAGCCTCAATTAATTTCCATTTAGTACAATCACCGCACTATATCTGCAAAAAATGCCAAATGCACCTGCACTTGCATCCACTTTGCCTATTTTAGTCCTTCAATAGCCAAATGATTAAAAAAATCTTGATGATGAAATCAGTAAGTTTATTAGTAATAAGTACACTTTTTGCGCAGTCGACATGGGCGCAGGATAAAATAATAAAGAAGGAAAAACCGCGTAGTTATTACAACGAAGTCATACTGCCTGCTTTGCATCAAACGGGTGGTTCTTCGGCCAACAAAGAGGGGCTTACCGTGGCTTTGGAAAGAAAAACATGGCCCGCATCTCCCGCCGATTTTAAACAAGTGTGGCACACCCCGCCTGTGTCGCAAGGCAATACCGGAACTTGTTGGTGTTTCAGCACTACTTCGTTTTACGAAAGCGAGGTAAAACGCATTTCGGGCATCGATATCAAACTTTCTGAAATGTATATCGTGTATTGGCAATATGTAGAGCGGGCAAAATATTTTGTAGCCCACCGCGGCAATATGAGTCTGGGCGAAGGCAGCGAAGCCAATGCCGTGGCACAAATGATGCAGCTCTATGGTATAGTGCCGCGCTCGGTATATGAGGGCAGACCAAACGGCAAGGCTTTTTATTCGCACGATTCGCTTTTTAATGAAATAACCGGCTACCTGGCATTTGTAAAGAAAAATTATATATGGAACGAAGAGGAAGTGGTGGCCAATGTAAAAGCCATTCTCAACTACCACTTGGGTCAGCCGCCTGTTATTTTTAAATATAATACTATTGACTACAGCCCTATGGCTTTTATGCAACAATACCTGCGTATTAAGCCCGCTGAGTATATCAATTTTATGTCGCTCATGGAATATCCATTCAATGCAAAAGCTGAATATGATGTACCCGACAATTGGTGGAACAGCGATGATTATTGGAATGTGAACTTGGACGATTTTATGAAAATAATAGAAAAAAGTGTGGAAAACGGCTATTCGGTAGCTATTGGTGGCGATGTTTCTGAAATGGGGCTGCTGCGCGAATACCAAATAGGAATCATCCCAAGCTTTGATATTCCATCGAAAGATATTGACGACAATGCCAGGCAATTTCGTTTTTCAAACGGCAGCACTACCGATGACCACGCCATGCATATTGTGGGAATTCAGAAGATTAAGGGCGAAATATGGTATTTGGTAAAAGACAGTGGCTCAGGGGCGCGCACTTGCGGCGATGGCGATGCCAAGTTTGGTTATTACTTTTTTCATGAGGATTACATCCGTTTAAAAATTATGAATATTACCATCCATCAAGACGCGCTATCGTATTCTGGCATTAAACTCAACTAGATGAAACCCATACTGCTAACTATCATGGTATTTGCTTTTGTGCTCCAAGCGCGTTCACAGCAAGTGGCAAGCCCTGCTTATTATGATCATGCCTTGCAAAATACCATGCAGCAAATGGATAAACAGCGCAAAATAAGGGTGTTGATTGAGGTGGACCAAGCCGCTAGTCTGAAGGAAAATGATTTTTTTAAGATCAACAGCAAATTGGGAAACCTGGTAACTGCGGAGGTGCAAATTGCATACTTACCCCGCTTATTGAAAAACTACCACATCCGATCCATTGAATATGGCAGTTTGGAAGAAGCTACGATGGATTCGGTAAAATACCATACGAATACATGGGCCGTGCAGAAAGGTTGGGGCCCCATAGACCAAGCCTACAACGGCGATGGAATAATAATAGGAATAGTTGATTCAGGAATAGATTACAGCCACAAGGAGTTCAGATTGAAAGGCGATGCCACCAAGGTGCGTATCCAAAGCATTTGGTGTCAGTGGGACAGCACCGGCACAGCGCCCGACAGCTTTTCTTACGGCAGCGAATACAACAAAACAGCTCTTGAAAATGAGATAAATGGCATTACAAATGGAGCCGTGCCACGAACTGACTACGACCCAACCAACCGTGGCGGACAGGGGCATGGTACTCACGTAGCCGGCATTGCCGCCGGTATCAATGGTATGGCGCCACATGCCGAAATAATAGGTGTGAGTGTCATGTGGGAATCGGCTTCTATTATAGATGCTGTAAAATACATCATCAACAAAGCGATAATTGCCAACAAACCCTGTGTAATAAACCTGAGTTTGGGCAGTATGAACGATTTGCACGATGGTACCGGTAGCCGCGCCAAAGCCTATGAGCGATTGGCTAACATAAGAAATGATGGAACTATAATAGTGGCTGCCGCCGGAAACAGCGGTCACGACGAGGTGCATTGGGGTAATTTTGACCTTGATACCACCTACGCCACCTACGCCTATGGCGATCCCATTGAATTTATTATGGCCATTCCTGATACTTTGGTCAACGACATCAAATTTCAAATTACAGGTTATACAGGCGATTTTTCCTATGAAAATAAATCATTTGCCAACCTGAAGGAATTCCGCAAATCAAGCTGGTTTTCGCCCGGAGAACTCATTGCCGACAGCCTGCTCGAAGATTTGTATTATACCGGTTTTTTTGAGGTGGGTGGTACGGTTTCGGCGCGGACCAAACCGCTGGGCAAACACAGCCACCATTATTATTTTACACTTTCTATAGACGACCACGGCGATGTGGATGTGCGGCAACAACCACCCAAGGCAAAGGGCATTGATTTGTACAAAATTGAAGTAAAAGGCCGTGGCAAATTCAACGCTTGGCTCATGGAGATTTCGCCCACATTTACCGGAAGGTTTTCTTCTTTGGTGCCTGATCCTGAAGCTATTGGTGCTGAAAAACCGGTAAACTACATAGGGCCCGACAATGATTTTTCTGTATTGGCACCTGCACTATACGAAGAAACTTTCAGCGTGGGTTCTTTTGTAAACAGGTGGTCGTATTTTGATGTAATGGGTGTGCAACAACCGCCCCGTTGGTCGCGTGTGCCTGCCGGAAGCTTGTCGGGTTTTTCAAGCCACGGGCCCACGGTTGACGGACGCATACAGCCCGAAATTGTAGCACCGGGTCAAAATGTGTTTTCTGCAATACCTGATTATTATAAAGGATGGAGTCCACGGGTTATTGATGGAAAATACGCATCGAGCAGCGGCACAAGCATGGCTAGCCCTGTGGTGGCAGGGGCGGTGGCATTATACCTGCAAAAATTTCCAAACGCCGATATAGAACAAGTGCGCACTGATTTTTTGACCAACACCGCAACCGATACTTTTACCACTTCACAAGGTGCCTTGCCCAACAATTATTGGGGTTACGGCAAACTCGATGTGTATAAGGTCATGAGCGATGGTATTTTCTTTGCAACACCACAAGTGGTTGAAAATCAAATAACCATTTATCCCAACCCTGCTGACCACATCCTGTATCTACACGGCGATTACACCAGGGCGCAATTGTTTTCGCTTGATGGAAGAGCGCTTGGTAGCTACCACAATAAGAGCATCAATACCGCCATGCTGCCCGCCGGTGTGTATTTGTTGAAAATAATGACCAATAAAGGTGAGATAGTACGTCGTGTAGCGGTTTGTCATTAGTAAGGTCGTTGCCTGCAATGTCCTTACATGTATTTCGGTTCTCACAGTTTTTTGAAAACAGATATAATGGAAATTACTATCCACTAAAAACACACAGGCCATTTCGCTCTTTAGTTTATCAAATAATTCAGACTTCTCCTATCTCAGAAGGAAGACCAAAAGCACATTTACGGTCCATCTTGCCCGCTGCAATTGCTGTCTTGTTTAATTTTGAGACTTTAAACAGCCTTATGAATAAGTTTTTAGTACTGCTCATTTGCTTGGCGCCGATTTTGAAGCTTCAGGCACAAGACAAGAAACTCCTTACTATTGAAGATGTTTCGGTTAATTACAGCCTTTATCCGCGCGAACTTTCGCAAATACAATGGATTCCGGAGTCTGATTGGTATGCCTTTGCCAAAGACGAAGTGATGATGGTAAAGGAGGCGAGTGGAAAGGATAAATTCAGTTTTTCGCTTCAGGATATGAACGCGGCTTTGCCCGAAGGCGTGGATAAATTGAAACACCTGCCCGGCATTACCTTCCAAAGCACAGCGGTATTCACCTTCAGTCACAACAATGCCTATTACAAGGCCAACACAAGCGGCGATTTAAAATTTGAATTGTTGTTTAAAACCGAGCCCGAAGCTGCCAATGTTGAATTTGATGTGGAAAGTGGAAACTATTCCTATACCGTAAATGATGATTTGTATGTGAATGGCAAAAAAATAAATACCACGGAAAAGGGCATCGCCTACGGCCAAACAGTGCACCGAAATGAATTTGGTATATACAAAGGCACTTTTTGGAGTAAAGATTATGAAAAAATGGCTTTTTATAAAAACGACCAACGCGCGGTAAGCGATTATCCTTTGCTCGACATTACCAAACCCGTGGCCGAAGTAAATATGATAAAATACCCCATGGCGGGTCAGGCCAACGAAGTGGTGCGTTTGGGAGTATATAATGTGGCCGATGGCAATACCGTGTATATGCAAACCGGCGATGCCGACCAATACCTGACCAATATTAGCTGGGATCCCAACGGCAAATACATATACATTGGCGTGCTCAACCGTGACCAAAACCACTTGCAATGGCAGAAATACGATGCTTCTTCAGGAAAACTAATAAAAACACTTTTTGAAGAAAAAAGCGAAAGCTTTGTGGAACCGCTCAATGTGTTGTACTTTAATCCAAAGGCAGAAAATGAGTTTTTGTGGACCACTTGGCGCGACGGTTTTACCCACCTGTACCGATACAATACCGACGGACAATTGCTGAATCAGGTAACAAATGGTGCGTTTGAAGTCACTGATTTTGTGGGTTTCGATGAGTCGGGAAAATATATTTACTACCTCAGTACCGAAGAAAGTCCGCTGGAGCGACAACTGTACCGCATATCGGTGAAGGGGGGCAAAGCAAGCCGCATAACTGAAGCACGCGGACAGCATTTTATTAGAATGAGCGACAAGGGAAATTATATAATTGACAGCTACAGCAGCCGTTTTGTAGCGCGCGAAATGCTCATGCTTTCAAGCAAAGGCAAGGAAATGCACAAACTGCTTCAAGTAGAAGATCCGCTGAATGCCTACGTAAAAACCGGTGTTGAATTTGGCACCATTAAAGCCGCCGATGGCCAAACCGAATTGTACTACCGCATTATAAAACCGCATGATTTTGATCCATCAAAAAAATACCCGGTAATACAATATGTATATGGCGGACCACATGCCCAAATGATAGGCGAAACATGGATGGGCAATGCCAGTTTGTTTTTGCACTACTTGGCACAGCAAGGTTACATAGTTTTTACCGTTGATGGACGTGGCAGCGACAACCGTGGGGCGGCTTTTGAACAGGCTACTTTCAGGCAGTTGGGTACGCTTGAAATTGCTGACCAATTGGCCGGACTGGAATTTATAAAAAGCCAGCACTACGTTGACAACGAGCGGATTGGCGTGCATGGCTGGAGTTTTGGCGGTTTCATGACAACAGGGCTTATGCTTCGCGCACCGGGCGCTTTTAAAGTTGGCGTTTGCGGCGGGCCGGTTATCGATTGGAAATATTATGAAATAATGTACACCGAACGCTATATGGATACCCCACAAGACAATCCTGATGGCTACAAAACAGCAAGTCTGCTCAACTATGTAGAAAACCTGCAAGGCAAATTGCTTATTGTTCAAGGTGCTGACGATGATGTGGTTGTGTGGCAACATTCGCTGGTATTTATAGATGAGTGTGTGAGCAAAGCCGTGTTGTTTGATTATTTTCCTTATCCCGGCCACAAACACCATGTGCGTGGCAACGACCGTATCCATTTGCAAAAATATATGGCGCAGTATTTTATGGATAACCTGTAAGCAGCCTCTGGTATGTTGACTCAAACAAACCCGAAAAAAACCGGCATGGCACGAAACAAGGATTTGGGTTTGTTTGAGTTGATTGCCATCGCGTTGGGCGGCATGGTGGGCGGTGGCATTTTTTCCATTTTAGGAGTTTCTGTAGAGCAAATAGGCAATGCCACGCCCATTGCCATTTTGGTGGGCGGCACTCTGGCATTTTTTGCCGCTTTTTCTTATGTAAAACTGGCTCTTTATTACAAAGACGAAGGAGCAACGTATTCATTTTTCAAACTCACTTTCCCCAAATACCATTTTGCTTCTGCGGCCATCGGTTGGCTCATTACTTTTGGTTACATCAGCACCCTGGCGCTGTATGCGTTTACTTTTTCATCATATTTCTGTAGTCAGTTTCCTGTGCTCAACCATCCCGCATGGCACAAGGTGGTTGCCGGCGGTGTTATTACACTTTTTGCTATAGTCAATTTATTGAGCGTGAAAGGTATGGGCAAAATTGAAGATTGGATGGTGTACACCAAACTCCTTATTTTATTATTTATTTCCGTATTGTTGGCGGCGCATGGCAAAGTGCAGAACGCTACGCCGGTTTTTGAGCCCGATACCACATTTATGGCAGTTTTGGTGGTGGCATCGCTCACTTTTGTAGCCTATGAAGGTTTTCAATTGGTTATCAATGCCTACAACGAAATGCGTGAACCACAGAAGAACATTCCAAAAGCAGTATATACCTCCATTGCCATTGCTATATTCTTGTACGTAACCATAGCATTTTCGGCGCTTGAGACCATACCGAAGCAACAGCTTATACAAGGCAAGGAATACGCGCTGGCATCAGGTGCCCAACAATTTTTGGGCAATACCGGCTTGGTCTTGGTGATTTTTGGAGCTCTTTTAGCTACATCGAGTGCTATTAGCGGCACCTTGTTTGGCGCTTCAAGGCTCATGGCAGTCATTGCCACCGATGGCTATTTTCCAAAATCACTTGCCCACCGCATCAAAGTGCATATTCCCGACAAAGCCATTATACTTATGGGCATCTTGTCCTTCGTACTCATACTGAGTGGCGGCTTGCAACTCATTCTTGAGTTTGGCAGCATTACTTTTATTCTTGTTTCCTTTCTCATGGCCTATTCCAATTATCGCGTGAGGAAAAAAACGAAAACCCCCGCCTGGATTGCCCTGGTGGCAATGGTTTTTTTGTTTGCTGCGGGTTTTACCATTTTGTTGTTTGAGTTTCAACACAATAAAATGCAGTTGCTCTACATATTGGGTATTTACGCCATTTTGGTAGCAGGTTCCTATTATTTCGCACGAAAAAGGGCAGCCGATACTTTTTAACTGTAGTTTCGGGTAAAATACAACATATATCTTCAATGTGCGGGCTTATGTTTAATGCAATTAGGACGGCTCTTTTTCTTTTTAGTGGAGAAGCAATTGAAATTCCGCCCGGAACAAAAAGCTGTATAATCTCGCCTTGGCGAGACTTGACTTTTTGGTACTTTTTGGTCAAGCAAATGCTTCAGCATTCATAAGCACCTTTAAATACAAACAGACAACCGCGCATAAAAAGTACAAGAAAGGAGCAACGAGCACAACTTTCAGACGGTAAGCTCAATATTTGATTTTGGAAAATAATAATTTAAGTCAATTTCCAATCCCGTCTGTATATCTTGTTATAATTGAAGTAGATAGGTGGTGTTTTGAATTCAGAGATGTTGCGTAAAATTTTGAATATCAGATGAGTTTAGAACGCTGAGACTTTAGTGATTTATTACTTCCGCCAACTTTTTGGCACACCGCCTTTTACCTCGGTTATTATAATGTTCTGTAGGAAAAGTCCTGTCTCTGAAATCGCTGTTGGGTACGGTTTTAAAATTGTTTACTACCCAAACATTTTGTTCCGGGTGGTTGTAGCGTTCAATTAGCAAATCCGCGTTGTATTCCATTATATTTACCAAGGATGCGCCTACCAATTTTTCCGCTTCCTCATAGTTTTCTGAAAGCAGGTGCAGGTAAAGTTTCCAGCCGCGTTGCTGTGCGTATGCCACAATTTCATTAAAATCCCGTATTCGTGGATTCTGTTGCAAATCAATAGTAAAGGCATAGTTTTTTACAAAATGGCAGGCTACCGGTATTTTATCCATATCCCAGCTCCCGTCTTCGCGCAATATGCCGCCGTTTCCCAATCCTGCATTCCATTCGTACAAATTGGAGTAGGGAAGTGCAAAGGGAAATTCAAGGGGTTTTTTCCAGGCTGTAATCCGAATTTCATCAAGCTCTTCAGGCGCAATGTAATCGTATGTTTTTAGCGCAATAAAAAATCGGTTGAGCAATTTGGGGCCTTGGGCTATCATTTCATCAGCCATTTTCAGGTAGTTGCTGTTTTGGTCATACATCCACGTAGGGCCAAATGAGCGCAGGTTCATGGTAACAACCACCGCTTTTACCTTGCTTTTTTGTGGAATATGTTGCATGATGTGCAGGTAATTGCTCGCCACCAAACCGGCGTTATCTACCGTTCCCACGCGCAGAGGCAGCATTCGGTCCAGGTAGTTGCTTATCCGCACTTTGGGCGTATCGGGGTGTTCCTGATAGAAATTTGACGATTCGCCAAAATATATGATGTCGCTGCTGTCTTCTTCGGGCCACAGATTTTCCAGGGTATCAGCGTGTTGGTCAATGTCGTTGTACCACAGGGTATTGCCATAAATATAATTAAGCCCGGCCCATAAGAGCACGAGAAAGCTCAAGCGGATTATTATGTTTTTTACGACTTTCATGGGCTAAAACTGGAAATAAATAAATGGATGGTTCGTAACACCGCCAAGTGCCATGGTGCCAAACAACAGGATGGCGTAACACATCCACCTCACAGCGGTGTTTTTTGTCGCAAGCCAATGGTCAATGCGTGTATTTCGTAAGCCAATGTCAAAAACGGCAAAGAGCAAAATGAGCAGCCAAACCACCGGTGCAACTGCAATACTTTCGGCGCTATGATTATTTTCAAAAAGCTTTGCCAATATATCGTTGGCGGTTTCAAAATCGGGCGCTCTAAAATATACCCAAGCCAGCACAACCACCACAAAGGTTTTTGCTCCGGCAAGCAATTGAAGCCACCGTGGCAGGTTTTTGGTTTTGATGCCGGTTATTTTTCCAAACAAATTTTCGAGCAGGTAAATCAAGCCGTGTATGGCGCCCCATATTATAAAAGTCCAGTTGGCGCCGTGCCACAAGCCACTTACTACAAACACAATCATAATATTGCTGAGCCATCTAAAATGAGTAACACGGTTGCCGCCAAGGGGCAAATACAAATATTCTCTAAACCAAGTGGTGAGGGAAATATGCCACCGTTTCCAAAATTCATTTACCGAACGGGCCAGATAAGGAGCTTTAAAATTGTCAACCAATGAAATACCCAACAAACGCGCAGCACCCACCGCAATGAGCGAATAGCCATAAAAATCGGCGTAAATCTGTAGCGCATAGAAAAACAAACCTGTTGCTATGCTTTGCGAGGATAGTTTGGCATATTGCTCATACACCTGATCTACAATGGGCGAAACATTGTCGGCAATTGCCATTTTTACAAACAAGCCAAAAAGTACCAAGCGGAATCCGTTGGCAAAATTGCTGTAAACCAGGGGATGGTATTCTTTGAGTTGGCCACCCAAATGGCTGAACCGCTCAATAGGTCCGGCCACCAATTGCGGGAAAAACGAAACGTATAGGGCAAAAATACCGAAGTGTTTTTCGGGTTTGTTTCTGCCATAATACACATCAATGGTGTAGCTAAGGGTTTGAAAAGTATAAAACGAAATACCCACCGGTAAGGCCAATTGCAACACCGGCAGCCAGTTTTCAAGCTGATGCGCCACCAGCCATTCTGCCGCTTCGCCGCGAAAAAAATTATAGTATTTAAACACCGCCAACAAGCCCAGGTTGGTAAGCAGGCTTAGGCCGAGCCACAGTTGTTTATGCCGCTTTTTGTGGGTTTGGTAAATAAATTTAGCCGCAAAAAAATCAACCAAAGTGGAGCCGATGATGAGCAGGGCGTAAATGGCTTTCCAACTCATGTAGAAATAATAGCTAGCCGCCAGCAGCCACAGCCAACGCCAGCGGGCGGGCAGCAGGTAGTACACAAGTACCACTATGGGCAGAAATATGAGAAACTCAAGCGAGTTGAAAAACATGCCGCAATGTTACATCTATTGGTTTGTTCTTGCTTTCTCTTCAATCATAGAAATACCAGGGCTGTCTGTTATAAATGGCCAATAATTTCGTTATGCTCGTTTTGAATTGGGTCATTTACCAAAGTAAACTCCCGGCATTCAAAACTTCGCAAGCCTCATTCTTGCCCATTTCTAATCAGACAGCGGATTGTGTTTCAGATACGCAGTTCTGTCGGTTGGAAAGGCCCATAATTTCGTTACGCTCGTTTTGAATTGGGTCATTTACCAAAGTAAACACCCGGTATTCTAAACTTCGCAAGCCTCATTCTTGTCCATTTCTAATCAGACAGCTGATGGCGTTGCAGGCATCAAGTCTAAAATTGTCTATAGTCTTATTTCTGATAAAAATTGCTACAACAAACCGGCGCGCTCCAAACTGTTGTCCACCACCATTTTTATTACTTCGTGGTAGCTGCGGCCATTGCTGATAAAAGTACCACAAAACTCCGCATCATGCCCCAAGTGCGATTCGGGCGTGAGCTCAATCACCTTAAAGCTATCACCATTCAGGCGGCCATCCACCCGCATGTATTCCACCTTGTCGAGCATGGCAAAAAGCCTGAAACTTGCATCCAACACCTTTTGGGGAACCATAAGGTTCATTGACCTGAGGGCAAATACCCCTTCTTCGCTGTTCTTGTCGGCAAAGGCATATAGCTTGTCGTGCAGGTAATTTTCCTGATTCACTTTATACCTTTCGGCAGTAGCCCAGGCACTTATTTTTTGGTGGTGACCAATAAGGCAGATACTCACCTCGCGACCGCGGGCAAATTCTTCTACCATTACGGGGCCGCCAAACTCGTCAAAAACCCACTGCACCAATCGCTGCGCATCAGCTTGGTTTTCTACCAAATTGTCTTGGCTTATGCCTAGTGAAGTACCTTCAAACAAAGGTTTTACAACCAGTGGATAATCAAAATGGGCGTAAGCTTGGTGTTCGTTGGGCGCATAAAGCAGGGTAGAACGCGGAGCCTGCAAACCCGCCTTTTCAATATGCCATTTGCACAGTTGCTTGTCGTTGGTCACGGTTTTGGTGTAAGTATCGCCGCCTATATAGGCTATGTTGGCCGCCTCGCAAATGGCCGGCACAAGGGCGTGGCGGTTGCGCGAGTTGATGCCATACCAATAAGGCAATACCAGATCATTGGCGTGCTTTTCAATGTTTTTCATGAATTGCAGCGGGCTGTTGTACACCACCACATGGTTGTGAAAAGTCTTGATGGCATCGCGCAGTTCATCCACATAATCGCGGTGCACACGGTCCACATCGCGGTTGGTAACACTTAGAGCAGCGGGGTCAAAATCGGCGCAGTCTGATATAATAACTACAGCTTTGCCAGAATTGTAAAATTGCAAGTATATGATGTATATTAAGGGTTCTTGCTTTTACCGCCTTTAAAGTTTTGGGCCTTTATTAGCCAAAAAGCGCCGCAAATTATTGCGCAATTTCAATGCTTGATGCAACTTTTTTTACCGCAACAAAAATTTGTGCTTTGTTGGAAGTTGTGTGGTTTGTAACGTGCAATTAATCAGTGATTTAATATTTGAAAATTTGCTTCGCCTTCACCGGGTTTTTCAGGGCATAAAGTCCCGGAGAGCGTACCCTGATTTCCACCCGGCATGCAAGCTTTTGCCCAATGTAAAATTTGCATAACCAAAAGGCGCTAATGCCTGTTATACCTTTGCCCAACTAAGCAAGCAAATGAAAGCAGAAATAATAATTATAGGCGACGAAATACTCAATGGTACCACACTCGATACCAACTCGCAATTCATAGCCCGCGAGCTGGAGGCCTTGAATATTGAAGTCATAAGAAGGTCAACCGTAAAAGACCGCCGCGAAGAAATTTCGCAAGCGCTCTATGAGGCGGAACAACGCGCAGACCTGATTGTAACAACCGGCGGTTTGGGGCCCACCAAAGATGATATTACCAAGAAAACCATAGCCGAATACCTTGATGAAG
The DNA here is from genome assembly GCA_016124515.1 of bacterium. Lineage (GTDB taxonomy): Bacteria > Bacteroidota > Bacteroidia > CAILMK01 > JACPUW01 > JACPUW01. The sequence goes on along the minus strand of WGNN01000106.1, from coordinate 1,181 downwards.
AACTGGTAATGAATGAGGCGGTTTTGCAACATGTTACCGATTTTTTTGCACGGCGTGGTCGCCCCATGCTTGACGTAAACCGCCTGCAGGCTTTGGTTCCTAAATCGGCAGTGGTGCTGCACAATGCCATGGGCACCGCACCCGGCACCTTTACCGAAAAAAGCGGAAAAGCCTTTGTGAGCATGCCCGGCGTGCCATTTGAAATGCGCTATATAGTTGAAAATGGTTTGGTTCCATTGCTTAAAGAGCGCTTGGACAACCAACACATCATACACCGCTACCTGCATACCGTGGGCGTGGGCGAAAGCAGTATTGCCGCACAAATTGCCGAGGTGGAAGATGCGCTACCCGCACACATCAGGCTGGCCTACCTGCCCAGCCCCGGCATTGTGAAACTGAGACTGACCGGTACAGGAGATGATGAAGCCACTTTGCTCAATGAAATGTTGGTATTTGAACAAGGCATAAAAGATATATTAGGTCCGGTAATTTTTGGCTACGGCAACGAAACGCTCTCCTCATGCATTGGCAAATTGCTCACCGAAAGTGGCAAAACCGTAGGCACCGCCGAAAGCTGCACCAGTGGCTATATAAGCCAACTTCTCACCCAAACCCCCGGCAGTTCTACTTATTTTGAAGGCGCCTTGGTAACCTATTCTTATGGACTCAAAGAAAAACTGCTTCAGGTAAACCACGAGGTGCTCAACAACTTTGGCGCCGTGAGCGAAGAAACCATTCTGGAAATGACCCGCGGAGGGTTGCAACAGCTTGGCGTTGACTACATAATGGCAACAAGCGGAATAGCTGGTCCCGGTGGTGGCATGCCAAACAAACCTGTAGGAACCGTATGGATTGCCGTAGGAGACAAAAACAAGATAATCAGCCGAAAATACCAATTTGGCGGCGACAGAACCCGCAACATTGAACTCACCAGTATCATGGCCCTCGATATGCTGAGGCGATTTATTCTTGGCATTGGGGAAGGAGCGTAGGTAGAGTTTAAAGTTTTCTAGTTTAAGGTTTAAAGGGAGACAATTGAAAATTGAAAACTGCAAATTGAAAATTGGCTTGTAGGAGTTTAAAGGATGGGAATGTCCAGTGTCCAAAGTCCAAAGTTCAATGTTGCAAATTGTAAATCATTATTAATCAAGCGATTTAGCTCCTTCCCCGCGGGGAAGGCC
>WGNN01000019.1 GCA_016124515.1 bacterium | reverse complement strand
TAGCATTAGAAAGAAAAATTTTATAAAAGTGGGCAAGGCGCCCGCCACACCCACCGTAATAGCCAGCAGCACCAATTTGTGCGATGTAAACCAAAAAGTAAAACTAAGCACCACCTCTACCACCGGCATAGCCAAATACACTTGGAACGTAGGCCAAATTCTCTACCGCGACAGCAGCCACACGGTAACGCATAAATTTATTAGAACCGGCTATTTTGATGTTGGCCTTACGGTAGAAGACGACTATGGCTGCCAAACCACCAAGGTGTATGACTCGCTTATTTTGGTAGAACGCAAACCACAAATTACACTCAACGTGGGCGATACAGCCTTTTGCGATACGCACACCCTTTTTCTGAACCCCACTTTTAATATGTATGCGCAAAAAGGTTTTACCTACAGCTGGAGTTTGCCCGGAAGCAACCTAACGGGCAGTGCCAACAAGGTGCCGGGAAAGCTTTTCTACAGCACGCGTGGCAGCTACACCTTTGCACTTGATGCCATTAGTCAGGGCAATTGCAAGTACCACTACAATTTTCCCGATACTTTGAAAATTGGGAAATCGGTGAGCCTGAAACACCGCAAAAAAGTAAGTGCCCCCTGCAATGTGCAAACCTATACCATCAGCCTGCTCAATACATCAAGCTTTGTAGCCAATATCCAATGGAAGTTTCAAGGCGATTCGCTCACGGCAAAAACATCAAACAGCGGCGCCACCCTCTCCTACCGAAAAGTGGGCAACTACAAATACATCATCAGCCACAACGACTTGGGTTGCCTCAGCGAAGTTTCGGGAGTGAATACGGTGACCTTGCGAACGCTCAAAGCACAATTTAAACTTGATCCACAGTGCTCTTGCAGCCCCAACGATACTTTTAAAGCCAGCAATACCACCAATGGTTTAACGGCAACCAGCACCTATTTGTGGGAAGTAACCGATGCCAAAGACCAAGTGGTTTTCAGTACCAACAAGCTGAGCCCGCAAATAATATTGAATGGCTATGGCGTGTATGGCCTGCAACTTACCGTTAGAGATACCTCGGGTTGTGTTGACTCGGTGTATAAATACGGCGCTATAAGAATGGAAAGCCCCAATATTGGTATTTCGGCCGAGCCAAAAGTAGCTTGCGTGGGTAGCGATGTACGATTTGGTGTAGATTCCATTTGTCAAAGCGGATTTAAATCGGCGGTATGGAAATTTTATGACCACAAGCACCAATTGGCCGCCACCTCCACCGACGAATTTCCCGTGGTAAGTTTTCCAAAAGCCGGCAAATACAGCGTAGAATTGGTGTACAACACCTCAAAATGCAGCGATTCTGTTACCCGAAAAGCAGTGGTTGAGGTGGTAAGTCTTCAGTCGATAAACTACACACTTTCTGACACCACTCCCTGTGAAGGGTCGGTAATAAACGCCTCGCTGAAGGTACAACCCGACAATATTCAACCCAAGGTAAACTGGACCATAAGCCATGTGACCAAGCCGGGCATCACCTTCAAAGCAAGCGAAGTAATTGGTCAGGACAATGAATACTTGATAAAGCCCAATACATCAGGTATTTACAATATGAAAATAGTGGTAAATGGCGGTAAAGGTTGTCGCGATTCGCTTGAAGTAAAATCACTTATAAAAGTATCGGGAATAAAAGCTGATTTTACTGCCGATGAAGTAGTTGGCTGCTTGCCTTTTAAAACCACCCTGCGCACCGCTGTGAGTAAAAATGAGCACTACGACCATCCGGCAGATAACAGCGTAACATACGACTGGCAAATTGTGCCCAACAACGCAGCCACCATCAAAAAGCCCACCTCATCAACCACGGATATTTTAATTACCGAAACCGGTTCATACAACGTATTTGTAAATGTGACCAATGCCGATGGCTGTTCGCAAGGAATATTAAAAGACGATTTGTTCAAGTTTGATTTCAATGCTTCCTTTAGTATAGATACGGTAACCTGCCAAAATGTGCTGCTACATCCCACCAACAACACACCGGGTACCAACATAGCTTATTACTGGTATTGCAAAGAAAAAGGGGCGGTTTTTGAAACCAAACAAACTATAAAACAGCCTATGCTAAGGTTTGCCAATGCCGGCACATACACCTTGGTTTTGGTAGCCACCACCAAGTCGGGTTGCAGCGATTCATTTGAAAAAACCATTACCGTACATCCGTTCAGCTTTGATTTTTCGGTAGCCAACAACACGCCAAAATGCACACCCGCACAATACATTTTCAATATTAAAAGCAATAATGTTGACACCTTTCATTGGTTGTTTGGCGATGGAAAAGGCATAGTAACCGACCAGAAAAGTATAGCGCACGTGTATGACCTCTCGCAGGTGAAACCTTTCAGAAATGATTTTAATGTAGGTTTGGTAGGGCAAAATAACTTTGGCTGTATTGATACACTGCGCTACAACAACCTGATACATGTGCTGGGGCCCAACCCTACTTTTAAAATAGCAAATGGCGTAGGCTGCGATCCCACCGAAATAAAATTCATTGACTCAACCGAGCAAGTGGCGAGGTTTTATTTCAATTATGATGACGGTTCAAGTGTGGATAGCTTGAGCTTTAGCAGCCATATATACCACAAAAAAGACAGCACAAAAAGCTTTGAAGTTTTCAAACCCTACATTATAGCCTCCGACAAAAACAATTGCTTTGTTTACTACCAACCCGAAGATAGTATAGTGATTTATGCCAATCCGGTGGCGCGCTTCTGGACCCGAAAAACCAACCTCTGTTCGCCCGCTTTGGTCAATTTCAAAAACCACTCAAAATTTGCCGTTTCAAGCTATTGGGATTATACCAACAACAACCAAAAAATTGACACCGCACTCAATGGACGAAAAACCTACCACGCGGGTACCTTTAGTGTAAAACTGAAGGTGAAGAACAAAATAGGTTGTGTTGATTCGCTTGTAAAAACACGCTACCTCACCATTTTTGAAAAACCGCTGGCCTTGTTTAATGAGAGCGATACCATTATTTGCCCCAAGCGCCTCATCAATTTTGAAGACCAAACCAACGCGGCATTCCAGATTAAAAAATGGAAATGGACATTTACCGGACCCAACCTAAATGATTCTGCCTTTGGCCAAAACCAGCAGCGGGCTTTTAAGGACACCGGCTACTACTCTGTGCGCCTAATAGCCACCGATATAAATGGCTGTAGCGACACGCTTGAAAAAAACCACAAATACCATATTGTAAATCGTTTGCCCATAAAATCGCCGCTACTTTATTACGTAACGGTAGAACAAAACAAAGCGGTGAACTTGCAGTGGAATGCGCTTGATGCCATGGGTTTTCAAGAGTTGCTCATCATCAAAAACGACGATTATGCAAACCCTGTGCGGCGAATTACCAATTTTAAAACCGTAAATATTTCGCTGCCCGAAACCGAGGTGGTAAATGCGCCCATACAATACCAATTGAAATTGATAGACCGCTGTGCCGATCCCAACCGCGAAAGTGTAAAACACCGAACCATACACCTAACCGCCACGCGAAACGAGCGTCCATTTGCCATACTCAATTGGACCAAATACCGAGGCTGGACCAATGTGGACCAATACGTGGTTTATCGATCAGAGTCGGGTTCTGACTACCAGGAAATAGCCCGCATAAGCCATACCGACACCACTTTTACCGACTATTCGGTTTGCGATAAAACCTACTACTACCTTATTGGAAGCGTAAATCCGGTTTCGAGCTACATCACCTACTCCAATGTGGTTGAGTACAACCCTTACTACAACAGCCCTGCAGATTCGGTGCGGCTTGAGTTGGTAACCGTTGACGGAGAAAACATATTGGTGAAGTGGAACAACAACATAAACCTGAATGTACAGAACTATTTTATAGATCGCTACGACGATTTCAGTGGCTGGCAAAAGGCTTATACACAAACGCAGGATACCTTTTTTATAGACCAAAGTGTTGAAGAAAACCGCCTTTCGTATAAATACCGTGTGTGGTACCGCGATTTCTGCAACAACCGAAACCCACCGAGCAACGAAGGCTCATCTATTTTGCTTCTGGGCGAAATATCAAATGAAGACTTTGTATATCACTGGAATGGATACGAAAAATGGGACAACGGCGTATCGGCCTACATAATGGAAAAAACCCAGGACCTAAGCAAACCCTTTAAAGAAGTGGCCATTTTGGGTAGCGAGGCGCGAACCATTATCGACAACAAAAAAGCCATTCGCAGCGATAGCTCTTTTTATGTGCGGATAAAAGCCATAGAAAACGGCAACTTACCCGATACGAGCTACTCCAACATTATAAAGGTTTATCCCGAACCGGTTATTTACCTGCCCAATGCTTTCTCGCCCAACAGAGACAATGTAAATGACGTACTGAAGTTTGACGGGCTTGGTTTTAAACGCGATGAATTCTCGGAGTTTAATTTTATGGTTTTCAACCGATGGGGCGAAAAAGTGTTTGAAACAAGTGTGTTTGGCGAATATTGGGACGGCAGATTCAACAACAGCGATTGCCCGCCCGGTATATACACCTACTTTATGAAAATAAGGGGGGTAAACAACACCAAGTACAACTACACAGGTAATGTTTTATTAATCAGGTAGATGTAAATCAAAATACTATTGTATTTTGTACACATAATTTGAAGGTCGGTTTGGTAAGGTATGTAGTTAGTTTGCTGCTGCTGTACGCAGTAGTGCCGCGTGCAGGTGCACAATGTGCAAAGTATCAACTCTTTGCAAACGACTCTGTAGGCTGCGAAAACGATATATTCAGCTTTAAGGTATTGCCACAACCACCCAAAGGAGCCAAGCTCAACTGGGACTTTGGCGTAAAGAAAATCAGCAACAACCCCACTCCTTCTGTAGCATTCTTAAAGCACGACACCATAACCGTGAGTGTAGAAATGCAACTTGCCGGTGGCGGAAGCTGCCAATTGGAAAGAAAAGACTATTTGAAAATTGGCCAAAACCCAAAGCTCAAAGCAGTAGTAAGTTCTGATAAAATACTGTGCAATACCGACAAAGAAGCAACCCTTACTGCCACGGCTCCGGGGGTTAAAAAATTGACCTGGAGCGTAGAAGGAACCATCTACAATACCACCTCAAAAGTTATCAAACACAAGTTTGGCAAACCCGGCTATACCAAGGTGCAACTCATTGGTGAAGGGGTTTTTGGCTGCACCACCAAAAAAATATTTGACTCAGTATTATTTGTCGAGAAAAAACCGGATGTAAGCTTTCCATTTGCCGATACGGTGCTTTGCGGAAAAACCGAGATCAATTTAAATCCCACTTACACTTATTACGGGCAAAACAGCTACAGCTATTCCTGGAGTTTTCATTCGGCCAATCCATCAAACAGCAGTGCAGCTAATCCGCCACAACTGGAGTATGCCAACCAAGCCGGCAAATTTGATATCGACCTTTCGCTCACATCAAAAGTTACCGCCTGCCAATACACATACAATTTTGCCAACATAGTGCAGGTGCAAACAGCCCCGGCGCTACAGATAAAAAGTACCTCTCTCAACGGCAATGGCTGCAAAAGCAAAAAATACACAGTACAGGTAGTTGGTTCAGGTATTGACCCCACTAAAGTGCAGTGGTACCACACACACGGCGATTCAATAAAACTCAGTGCAAAAACCGGCGATTCTATTGTAGTAACGGGCAATAAAGTAGGCACTTACAAAATATTTGCCTCCTACCCTTTTGCCAATTGTACCAAAGTATTGTGGGTAAAGCTAAGTTTAGAAACGGGCAATCTGGTAGCGCAAATGGACCGCAAGCTGCCTTGTATTTGCAAAATTCCGAGTCAGGTGTTTGTAAAAAACCGCAGCGTGCACTACGCGGGTTTACCCATGACTTATAACTGGGTTTTGACCAATGAAAAAGGAAAAATCCTGAAAAATTCAACCGATACCAATTTCAGGTGGGGAGCCGACCGCTACGGCAAGTTTGTGCTCAGTCTGCGTGCCACAGGTAGCGATGGTTGCTCTGATGAAACGAGTTACAACTTCACCGCAAAACCACTGAAAGTTGGGTTCTCCGCCTCTCCTTCAGTGGCCTGTGCAGGATCGCAAATAGCTTTCACGCTTAGCGATACCATTTGTGCCGACAAAGTTGACTCGGTTTACTGGACACTTTTCGATTTGAAGGGAAAGGTAAAATCAAGACCAAAAGGCGACAAATCAACCGACAAGTACAAAGACACCGGATGGTACAATGCAGCGGTGGTAGTAACCACAGAAGCCGGTTGCCGCGACTCTCTTTACCAAGAAGATGTATTGCACATAACCGATTTGAGCCACATAGAAGTAAAGGTGCCCAAAGGACCGTTTTGTGCCGGACAAGAAGTAAAAGTGCTGCAAACCGTGTATCCAAAATCATTGGTGGGCGAGTGGTACGGCATACTCAGCAGCCCCGACACTACCTTATATACAGGTTTGGTTGATTCAATAAAGTTTACGCCGCCTTTGCCCGGGGTGTATGACCTTAAAGTAGCTTTTGCCACCAAAACCTGCGCCGACTCTATTTTGCTAACAAATGCCGTAACCGCAGGTGGGGTATTATTTGATTTTAACCCCGCCCAGCTTTCAGGCTGTTTGCCTTTTACCACTACGCTCAAAAGCAATGTGTTGAACAATGTACTCAACACATCAACCGACAAAACCGTAACTTATGAATGGGGTTTGAGCCCGCAAAACCGTGGAAGTTTTGCCGACAATACAGTGCCCAATGCAGAATTAACCGTTACCAAACTGGGCAATATCGACATTACATTGGCTATGGAAAACAGCGAAGGTTGCAAAACACAGGTTACCAAAAAGAGCCTATTCAGTTTTACCCTCAATTCCGATTTTGAGCTGCCCGATACTTTTTGTTCCAACTTAGCACTGCCGGTGGTCAACAATTCGCGCGGAGCAATAGACAGCCTCATTTGGCAATCGAATCCCGCAGGAATGGTAGCAAAACCATTCGATACCAGTTATTTACCAAATTTAATTTTCACCAAACCGGGAGACTATGATGTGGCATTGACGGTGTTTGACGGTGGTGGATGCAGCTCGGTAAAAAGCAAAAAAATACACATCACCGATTTTGGCTTTGCCTTCAGTATTGATGACTCAAGTGCCAAATGCTCTCCTGCTTCTTACCAGTTCAAAGCCACAGGAACCAATATCGACACTTTCATCTGGAAGTTTAACGACGGGCAAGCCGCAGAAGCCACCGTACTTGAAGATTACCTGAAAATAATTGACTTAACCAAGATAACACCTTACCACAACCAGTTTAATGTAACCCTTATTGCCAAGAACAATATTGGCTGCATTGACTCTGTTAGCAAAAGCAAATGGCTTACGGTATTGGGTCCTGTGCCCGATTTCAGAATAGTAAATCCGAAAGGTTGTGCCCCGCATGAAGTGCATTTTATAAACCAAAGTACCAATGCCCGCAAGGTGTATTTTGACTTTGGCGACAATACCAGTATTGATTCGGTAAACTACCTGCAACATACTTATGAACTGAGCGACTCGAGCAGCGAGGTAATGACTTACAGACCATTTATTGTGGTTAGCGACGACAACGGTTGCCAATATAGCTACAAAACACCCGATACCATTTTTGTGTACCACCAACCGGTGGCCTCCTTTTCTACCAGCAAGTTTGAAAGTTGCGACCCCACAGAAATTGCATTTGCCGACAGCTCTTTGTTTGCCTACAAATGGTATTGGTACTTTGGCGATGGCGACAGCCTAACAGATAGTTTGAGCACGGCAAAACACCGCTACCATACAGGTGAATACACCGTAAATCTTCGGGTTGAAAATGCTATTGGATGCAGCAAAACCGCAAGCAACAAAAGAAAAATTGTCATTTACCCCATTCCACGTGTCAACTTCAGGGCGCTTGATACCATTGCTTGTGTGGGGCAACAAGTTTCCTTTAAAGATTCAACCCAAGCTGATTTTCCGTTAAAAAGCTGGGAGTGGGATTTTGGGCTTAGCCCGGAAAAAACAGACAGTTCGCACCGCCAAAATCCAAGATTTACCTACACCAAGGCCGGAAAATATGCGGTTCAATTGATCGTTTCTGACTCAAATGCATGTGCCGATACTTTGGTAAAAACCAAGGTGGTTCATGTTTTCCACCGCCTGCCGGTCGATTCGCCGCTCATTTCACGCGTGAGTGTTTGGAACGACGAGCGAATTGAAATGAGTTTTAAAAGCAGTCCGCGCTTTGCCTTTGTTTCATACACAATAGATGATATCAAACAAAACAAGCGGGTTTACTTTAGCAAAAAAAGAAGAGATACTACCCTCAATTTGTCTGGTTTCAAGCCCGATTCAGGTACTTATTGCCTGCGGGTTACCCTTACCGACATCTGTGGTTTTACCCATCCGGGCGATACCCACTGCACGGTAAACCTGCAAGTTGACACCAGCAAAAAGCAAGTGGCCACTCTTTTGTGGAGCCCTTATATTGGCTGGAAAAGCAAGTTGACACAATACCAAGTGTTGCGCGGGCTCAAGGATCAGGCGGTTTTTCCCATTGCAAAAACACCAGCACAAACCCTCGGTTACATAGACTCTTCAGTTTGCAGCGAAGATTATATTTATGAAGTGCGGGCCATAAACAAAACGGATAAACTCACATCGGCAAGCAATCAGGTTGGCTACAAACCCGAATACGTTTTTCAGGTAAATCCATTGGAAATGTACCTGGCCACTGTGCAAAATGAAGAGGTGAAAGTGCATTGGCAAAAAAGCATACAGCGCAATGTAGATGCCTATATAATTGACAGAAAGAACAACGAAAACCAATGGATAAACAGTTGGCGCAGCACCACCGATACATTTTTGACCGACAACAAAGCCCAAACCAACAACTATTTTTACCACTACCGCGTGCATGCCATTGACAAATGCGGTTATGAAAGCGGAAAAAGCCCCTTGAGCAGCAGTATTTTGTTGCGTGCGGCGGTAAATAATTCAAGAGATTATAGCCTTAATTGGAATACATACAAACAGTGGCCCACTGGCGTTGAAAGCTACATTTTGCAACGCAGAGGGCGGGTTTCAGAAAGTTTTAAAACCCTGGCCATACTTGCTCCCGGCGATACATCCTATACCGACACATCAGCGTTTTTGTTGTACAAAGACAGTTTTTCTTATCGCGTGATGGCTGTAGAAAATGGAATGAAAGGCGATACAAGCGTTTCAAACATCCGTTGGGTAAAGCCGCTTCCCAGCCTGTTTATTCCCAATGCATTCAGCCCGAACAACGATGGCCACAACGATGTGTTTTTGGTAAAATCATTTGCCTTGCTACCCGATTCATTTGAGGGCAATCCATACAATATGCAGGTTTATAACCGCTGGGGAGAGCGGGTTTTTGAGTCGGATAAAATGACTATCGGTTGGGATGGAAAATTCAAAAACGAGTGGTGTGAGCCCGGAAGGTACATTTATGTAATTAAGGCGCAGGGAAAAAACGGAACCCTTTACTACGCCAGCAATTGGTTTGTGCTACTCAGGTGAGGCCGCTTCCTCACCCGATTCGTCGCTCGCCTCCACCTTGTTTTTAACCGGGGCTCTGTAGTAAATGCCGCTTGGTGTGTAGGGCCGCAGCTTGCCCTGCCAGGCAAAACTACCAATAATGAGTGCCAGCGGATTTACTTCCTTTGCCGGAATAACCGTGCTTTCGCCTTTTTGAATAAACGATAAGCTGTTTATTCCCTTTTTGCCAAAGCGAATGCTGGCTTTTGTGGCGCTCACATTATTTACCCCAATCAAGGCCGAATCGCCTTCGAGCAAATAGTAGATGGCCGAAGCGCTGCTATGTACTTCCACGTGTTTTATGTTGCCCGCTTTGAAATAGGCGGTCATAGAGTCGCCGGCAATTTGGTCGTATTGGTTGTTGGGATGTCGCTGCCCCATTAAAGCGTTTTCGGTAAGAAATACTTTTTCGATTCCGTCTTTGTTGAGTTTTGCCTTAATGTGCACTCCTGTTATTTGAAAACTATCCATCCAAAAAACCGGCGAACCAAAATATTCTATCATAGAATCGCTTTGGTAATACACCATGGAGTCGCACACGGCTTGGTATTTTTTGTTGAAAATGCGCACGTGCGGATAGGCAAGCGCTATTCTTTTGGTGTGGGTTGAGTCATAGAACAAGCGGAGTGTGTCGCTGCTCAGGTAAATGCTGTCGCCATTTTCGTATTGCAGCATTTGCAGGCTATCGGTTATCAGATATGAGTCGTCGTTTTTGTTGTACATGGCGTAGTTTCCCTGTATTTCCAACTTTTTTGAAGTATCGGACAACAGCGCCCTGCGGTAGGCGTAGCCAATGCCGGTTTTTGAATTGTAGTACAAACTGTCGCCATAAAGGGTTTGCCCCGCATCTCGTAGCAATGAGTTTTTACCCAGACGCACTTCGCTTCCCTTGGAGTAGAAGACTCCGTTTTCGCAATAGAGAAACTGCCCTTCTTTGGTAGTAATGGTACTTGGTCCTTTGAAATAGCTGTTTTCGGTACCCACATTGTAGCGCAAGGTGTCGGTAGTGATATTGTAGTCGGGGTTTTTGAGATGCACCCTGGTTTTGAAAAACATGTCCTTTGTAGTGGCGTGGTAGTAGCCTTTTTTGCTGTAAAGCACATTCTGCGCATCGGTTATGTAGGCCGAGTCGAGGTAATAAGCAATTTCTGAAGCCATATTGTAGTAGAGCGCGGTGGTTCGCAGCTTCATTTTGCCATCGGTCATGTAAACCAGTTTGCCCGTTATTTCGGCCATTTCGGTCTTGTCGCTGTATATGAGTTGGTCGCCGGTAAGCAAGAGCGAGTCGCCCTGATTGAAAGTGACATTTTTGTAGGCGTAGATGGTTTCATCGTCGAGAAACTGAATGGCACTGTCGCATTTAAAAATCACGTTATCCTTTTTAAAAGCCACGTTGCCCACCAATACACGCGCCTTTTTTCCGTCAATTTTTTTGATGCTCAGCTCGTCAAGGCTCAGTACTTCTACCTTTTGCCCTTTGGCATTTTCCATTTTGGTTTGCGCAAAAAGTTGCGAAACGCTTCCAAAAAGCACAAAGGCCACGAAGAGTTTAAGCGATTTTTTTCTAGTCATGTACGGGATTTACCGGCGCTAAGGCACTGAAGTAGAATTTTTTGTTGTTGGCCACTTCGGTGCAGCTGAAGCGGGTTCGCAATTTCCGGTCCACTTTAAACAAACGTCCTTGAAAAATAAAGCGACTTCCGGGTTCAAGGTCACCCACACGGGTTTCGGTTGTATCGCCTTGGTTGTGCGACTCAAGTGCAAGAAACAAATTGTGGTCGGTACAACTTGATGCTGCCGGATTGGCAATGTAGTTTTCCAAAGCCAAGGCCACATTTTCGGGAAAAACCTGCTGGTTGATGTGTGGTTGCAATAGCTGCTTGAAATACGACTTCCACTCGCCACCGTGTGGCTTTACCTTGCGGCCATAGGTTTTAAAAGTATAGAGGTGGGCTATTTCGTGTACCAGTGTTATCAAAAACGAATATTTATTCAGGTTGCCGTTAACACTTATTCTGTGCGGCTCGTTTTTGGTGCGCGGCGGTCTGTAGTCGCCCAATTTGCTTTGCCGGGGGCGGGTTATTTTCAGAGTCACCCTGTTTTGCAGCAGGTGCGGCTCTACAAGTTGAAAAGTATCTTGTGGCAGAAATTTCGTCAAGGATTGGAACGGGCTGCTCAATAGCTGAAATTTTAGGCAAATATGCGCTGTCAGTGTGAATCATTCAGGTTGTTGAGCCGCTTTATTTCCTCATCTTCATAAAAATACTCGGTAAATGTTTTGTGGCTGGGTTCGCCATCTTTGAGTACGCGATATACCAACCATATAACAAGAAAAGGTGCCAGCATTAAGGAAAAAACCACCACCAAATAGGGAGCAAATAAGGGAAAGAAGGTGTGAAGCAGCAGAAATATTGAAGTAATGAAGAGCGGTGTTTTAATGGCTTTCATACGAAACTATTTAAAGTATAAACGTTTGAAAACCAAGTGAAGTTTTTGTCTTTTAAAAAAAACGGGCCCCGAAAAATGCATCTCCGGGGCCCGATATAAATTATTTGTAAAGCTTACAGTTTTCGTTTCACTTCTACCAGCTCATAAGCTTCAATAATATCGCCTATTTGAATATCGTTGAAATTGGCAATTTGGATACCGCACTCGTAGCCGGTGGCCACTTCTTTCACATCGTCTTTAAAGCGTTTCAAGGTGGCTATTTCGCCGGTGAATCTCACCACGCCATCGCGGATAATACGCACTTTGTGGTTGCGGTTTACCTTGCCTGAGGTGACCATACAACCTGCAATGGTGCCCACTTTTGAAATTCTGAAAGTTTCGCGAACCTCAACATTGGCCACAATTTTCTCTTCGGTGGTTGGCTCAAGCATACCTTCCATGGCTGCTTTCAGCTCGTCAATTGCGTCGTATATAACAGAGTAAAGCCTGATTTCAATTTGTTCTTTCTCTGCAAGGTTTCGTGCGTTAACCGAAGGTCTTACCTGAAAACCGATAATTACTGCATCGGAAGCAGAGGCAAGCAATACATCAGACTCTGATATCTGGCCCACGCCTTTGTGAATGACACTCACTTGAATTTCTTCGGTTGAGAGTTTGAGCAATGAGTCGGACAGCGCTTCCACCGATCCGTCCACGTCACCTTTCACAATGATTTTCAACTCTTTGAAACTACCTACGGCAATCCTTCGGCCTATTTCATCGAGTGTAATGTGCTTGGTAGCTCTAATGCCTTGTTCCCTTATAAGTTGGGTTCTATCAATTGCAATTTGCTTGGCTTCCTGCTCGGTTTTGGTTGCATATATTCTATCGCCCGAACTTGGAGCACCATCAAAACCCAGTACTTGCACAGGGGTTGACGGACCCGCTTCATTCACACGTTTACCGCGTTCGTTGAACATGGCTTTTACTTTGCCATAGTGCGCACCGGCTAAAATATTGTCGCCCACCCGCATGGTACCTGATTGTACCAATACGGTAGAAACAATACCTCTTCCGCGGTCGAGTGTGGCTTCAATAATGGTTCCTACGGCACGTTTTCCTGCATCGGCCTTAAGCTCCAGCATTTCGGCTTCGAGCAATACCTTTTCAAGAAGTTGATCCACATTCAAGCCGGTTTTCGCCGAAATTTCCTGACTTTGGTACTTACCGCCCCACTCTTCTATCAAGATGTTTTCGTCGGCAAGTTGTTGTTTGATAAAGTCGGGATTTGCAGCTTCTCGGTCTATTTTGTTTATGGCAAAAATCATAGGAACGCCTGCAGCCTGAGCGTGGGCAATGGCCTCTTTGGTTTGAGGCATTACGCGGTCGTCAGCCGCCACCACAATAATAACAATATCAGTAACCTTGGCTCCACGGGCACGCATGGCGGTAAAAGCCTCGTGACCCGGTGTATCCAGGAAGGTTATTTTCTTTCCATTTTCCAATTCCACCTCGTAGGCACCAATGTGTTGGGTAATACCTCCCGCCTCGCCGGCAATAACGTTTGCTTTGCGTATAAAGTCGAGAAGCGAAGTTTTACCGTGGTCAACGTGACCCATGATGGTGACAATTGGCGGACGATCTTCCAATCTATTCTCGTCGTCGGCTTCTTCAAGAGATGGTTCATCCATTTCCACCTCCTTAAATTTCACTTCGTAGCCAAACTCATCTGCTACAAGCGAAATAGTTTCGGCGTCGATTCGCTGGTTTATAGAGACCATCATGCCTAATGACATACAAGCCATGATAACTTCGGTAACCGAAACATTCATCAGGTTGGCAAATTCATTGGCTGTTATAAACTCAGTAACCTCCAATATTTTGGCTGACCTTTGTTGCTCAAGCTCTTGTTCTTCAGCTCGTTGCCTAAGAATTTCCTTCTTGCGTTTTTTGAGCTTGGTTTTGTTTCCTTTAGCGTCTTTGCTGGTGAGTCTGCTAAGGGTTTCCTTTATTTGGTTTTGAATTGCCTTGTCGTCAACGGGCTGTTTTTCATCGCGGGCACCACGTCTTCGGTTGTTGTTATTATTGTTACGGTTATTGTTTCCGCCACCTTGATTGGGTCTTTGCCCCGGGCCGCCTTGGTTTTGGCCTCTCGGAGGTCTGTTGCCTTGTGCGCCGCCTTGTTGGTTTCCGGCTCCGCCGCCACCTTGTTTTTTGTCTTGCGAGTCGCGACTGGCTTTCAGCAGTTTTTCACGGTCATCGGTTGAGGAAACCGCTTTTGACGCTGTAATTCTCTTGCGTTTGCGTTTCTTTTTCTCGTCGGCCTTTTCGTCGGGTTTCTTCTTTTTGGGTTCAAATTGCTTCACATCAATTTTACCCAAAACGGTTAATCCTTTAAGCTCTTCGCGTTTGTCCTGCCACTTGTGGTCAACAGGTTTGTCTTGGGCCGGAGCCTCATTATCAGCTTCCTTGTCGGTAGCTTCAGCTTGTTTGGTACTTTCCTTTGGTTTTTCGGCTTCCTTGGTTTTCTCTTCTTTTACCTCTTTAGCGGTGGCTTCAGTTTCTACCGGTTTGGTTGCTTTCTCCGCTTCCTGCTCGGTTTTGGCCGGTTCGGCTTTGTGCGCCGACTTCTCTTCTTGTTTGGGTTTTTCTTGTGCTTTTGGCTCTTCCTTGTGTGGTTTTTTTGCCTTTTGCTCCAAGTCAATTTTGCCCAGCACTTTTAAGCCGTGCTTTTTATCGTCTGCCGGTTCTTCAGTAGGTTTTGGTTCTTCGGCTTTTGGTTCTTCTTTAGGAGCTTCGGGTTTTGTCTCCTTTTGGGCTTCTACCGTTTCTGAAGGTTTGTTTTCCGGTGTTTCGGGTTTTTGCACTTCAGGCTCGGGTTTGGTTTCGACTTCGGCAGTGGGTTTTTCTACCTTCGGTTCCTCTTTTGGTTCTGCCGGTTCTTTCTGAGCTTTGGTTTCTTGTGCTACTTCTTTTGGAGCTTCAGCTTTGGTTTCCTCGGGTTTTGTTTCTGCCTTTGGTTCTGCTGGTTTTTCCGGTTCAGTAGTTTCTGCGGGCTTAACTTGCTCTTGCTTAGCCTCTTTATCTTTTGAAGCTACGTTTGATTTGACGACTATCTCTTCGTCGGGTGTACCATCTTCTTTGATAAATTTCTTTTCGGATTTTTGGTTGCCCGATATGTCTTTACCAAATAACTCAGCCCGGTCTTTTTCTGCCTGTACTAGCGCCTGTTCTTTCTTTTGCTTAATCAGCATATCCGGCTGGAATTTTTCCAGGAGAAGCTGATACATTTCAGGTTCAACTTTGGTATTTGGATTTGAGGATACCTCAAACCCCTTTGATGAAAGAAACTCAATGATGGTTGAGGTTCCCACATTGAGTTCTCGCGCCACTTTTGATAGTCTTATGGCTTTTCCTACTGTCATATATTGTTGTTACTCCTTCTTATTCGAACTCCGAACTTAAGATTTTTAATACTTCTTTTACGGTTTCCTCTTCTAACTCGGTTCTTCTTATCAATTCGTCGGCAGTAAGCCCCAGCACGCTTTTAGCGGTGTCGAGACCTATACTTTTCAACTCATCGATAATCCAATTGTCAATTTCATCTGCAAATTCATCCAGGTCTATATCGTATTCTTCTTCCTGCTCGCTTTCTCTGAATACGTCAATTTCATAGCCTGTAAGTTTAGCGGCTAGTTTTATATTCAAACCTCCTTTACCAATGGCAAGTGATACCTGATCCGGTTTGAGATAAACTGCTACTTTGTCGTTGTCTTCATCTATTTGCATAGATGAAATTTTTGCCGGGCTCAAGGCCCTTGCTATAAACAAGTTGGTGTTGTTTGTGTAATTTATTACGTCTATATTTTCGTTGCGCAGCTCGCGTACAATTCCGTGAATTCTACTTCCTTTCATTCCTACACATGCACCTACCGGGTCAATTCTATCGTCGAACGACTCCACGGCCACTTTGGCTCTTTCGCCTGGTTCGCGCACAATATTTCTTATGCTGATGAGGCCATCGGCAATTTCTGGTACTTCAAGTTCAAACAATCTTTCCAAAAACTCAGGTGCCGTTCTTGAAAGGATAATTTGCGGATTGTTGTTTTTGATATCGACTCTGGTAACAACTGCTCTTACCGTATCGCCTTTTTTAAAGAAGTCTGATGGTATTTGCTCAGATTTTGGCATGATAAGCTCGTTGCCATCATCGTCAAGGATAAGGATTTCGCGTTTCCAAACCTGGTACACTTCACCTACTACAATTTCGCCTACCCTGTCTTTGTATTTCTTAATTACATCTTCTTTTTGTAGCTCCAGCAATTTGCTTATCAGGGTTTGTCTTGCGGTAATAACTGCACGTCGGCCAAAAGCTTCAAGCGGTACTTCTTCTGAAAAATCTTCGCCTACTTCAAAATCTTCGTCGTGTTTTCTTGCTTCGGTAAGGCCTATTTGGGTATTTGGGTCTTCAATTTCTTCATCGGGTACTATTTCTCTGTTTCTCCATATCTCCAGGTCGCCTTTCTCGGCATTTATAATAATGTCGAAGTTTGAATCATCACCGTGGTTTTTTTTCAAAATACCTCTGAATACTTCCTCAAGTATCCTCATCATGGTTACCCTGTCAACATTTTTAAACTCCTTAAAGTCAGAAAATGACTCTATTAAATCAAAACTATTCATTCTGTCAGTCTTAAAATTCTATTTCTACTTTGATCGACTTTATTTCTGATTGTTTTTGTTCTGTAATATTCTTATTATCAGACAAGTAAATGTATTGACTATCAACTCCTATGAGTCTTCCTGTCAAGTGTTCACTTTGTTGTGTTTTGCAATTCACGAGCCTTCCAACATTTGCCTTTAATTGGTTCAACGTACTCAAGTCGCTACCCACACCTGCTGATGTAACCTCAATAGCGTATTCTCCAATTTCCGCATCTTCTTCGGCCAATCTGTTGATATGCCTTGAAAGCCTGCTGCATGTTCGTATATCAACGCCGCTAAATCCATCCAATACCACCACAATTCGGTCGGACTTTTCCCTTACCTCTACAAGATATGAGGAGCTTTCCGCCAGAAATTCTGAGGCTATTTTTTGAATTTTTTCTTTCATTAAACAATGAAAATAGGGAGCTCGGCTCCCTATTTCGCTGCAAATATATTGTTTTTTACTGTTCTATATACTTACTATTATCTAAGCAAAGTCACAGTACCGGTAAATTCAAATTCCTTACCCTGTTCGTTTTTGGCTTTTACTACATAAAGGTACACATCGGGGCTGCATTCGGCTCCGTTGAAGGTGCCATCCCAGCTTGCTTCCATGTCTTCGGTCTCCCACATTTTCTCTCCC